>JBJOMA010000185.1:0-2977 GCA_046052625.1 Bacteroidota bacterium | reverse complement strand
ACGTACGGAACTTGATCGCTTTTCTGCTGAAGAGCGAGGCATAGCTGCCGGCAAGCCGGGCCATTTCATCCAACTGCTCCCCGGTGATTTTCTCCGTCTTGATGTCCTGCAGACGGACATCCGCAACGGGAGAAAGTTCCCGGATGATCTTACGGCAGGTGTCGCAGGTCGAAAGATGGAAGATGACTTTCATCGGCGGCAAAAGTAATCAATCCTCCGAAGGATCGGTCATCAACTGCCGACGACTGTCACTTCGCCACCATGCCGCCGTCGATGACCAGGTCGGCGCCGGTCATGAAAGATGACTCGTCACTTGCTAGAAACAACGCTCCGTAGGCGAGTTCGACAGGGTCGGCCATGCGCCCCTGTGGATTGATCGTTTTGATGATCGCGTCCATTCCCGGCATCTTCACGGCTCCTTCCGTCATCGGTGTAAGTACTCCTCCCGGAAGCAGCGCATTCACCCGGATGTTGTATTTGGCGAATTCGACCGCCATATCCTTTGTCAGTAGCCGCAGTCCGGCCTTACTGGATGAATAGGCCGGACCGTTACCGCCTACGACACCTGCAATGGAGGAGACATTGACGATGGATCCGCCTCCGGACTTCCGAAGGTAAGGCAACACCGCTTTGCAGCCGAGGAACGGACCGGTGAGGTTTATGTCAATCAACTCCCTCCATTCCGTTTCCGAAGTGTTCTCCGTGGTTTTCCCCATCGGATAAACACCTGCGTTATTCACGAGTACATCGATTTTCAGGAAGGAATTTTCACACTGTTCGACGATACGATTCCAGTCGGCTGCGGAGGTCACGTCATGACGGGCTGCCTCGATGTTGAGTCCTTCCGACCGGGCTTTTTCAACCCACTCGTCTAGGAGCTCGAAGTTGCGGTCGGTCGCGAGTACGCGTGCTCCTTCTTGCGCGAACAGGATCGCTTCTGATTTTCCCATCCCTCCGGCGGCGCCGGTGATGATGACGGATTTATTGTTTAACCGGTTCATGATTTTTTTTGATTGTTTTTTCCGCTTCCGCGATGTTCACGATTCCCTTCAACAAAGCATCCGGGTTGAAGCTGATGCTGTCGATACCGCACTCCACCAGGAAGCGTGCGAAATCCGGGCGGTCACTGGGAGCCTGCCCGCAGAGCCCTATCTTTTTTCCGGCGGCTTTCGCTTCCACGATCACCTTCTTCAGCAGCATCCGGACCGCCGGATCGTCTTCACTGAAGAGATCGCTGATGTCGGCTGCATCCCGGTCTACACCGAGCGTCAATTGCGTAAGGTCGTTGGACCCGATGGAGAAGCCGTCAAAGATTTCCGCGAACTCTTTTGTCAGCAGCACGTTGCTGGGGATTTCCGCCATGACGTATACTTCGAGGCCGTTTGTTCCGCGGCGGAGACCGAATTCTTCCATCACCTCCAACACTTTCCTGCCTTCCTCTAACGTACGACAGAAAGGTATCATGACTTTCACGTTTGTGAGACCCATGTCTTCCCGTACACGTTTAATGGCGGCGCATTCCAGACCGAATCCGGGTTTGTAAGCGTCCCGGTAATAGCGTGATGCCCCTCGCCAACCGAGCATCGGATTCTCCTCCTGGGGTTCGAATGCTTTGCCTCCGATCAGCCCCGCATATTCATTTGTTTTGAAATCGCTCATCCGGACAATGACCTCGTTCGGATAGAAGGCCGCGGCCATCACGGCCAATGATTCCGAGAGCCGGTCGACGAAATACGCTTTCCTGTCCGTGTATCCGGCGGTCATCGCCGCAATTGATTCGCGATCCGATGGGTCTGACACTTTCTCCGGATGGAGCAAAGCCATCGGATGGATCCGGATCGCATTCGTGATGATGAATTCCATACGCAGGAGTCCGACACCTTGCGAAGGATAACCGGCGAAGCGGAAGGCCTGCGACGGATCCGCCAGGATGAGCATCGGCTGAGTTTTGGTATGCGCTACTTCGGTCATGGGAACATCCGTCACCGTCCATTCCAAGGCTCCTTCATATACTCTTCCGGTCTCCCCTTCTGCAGTACAGACTGTCACGATTTGTCCGTCCTCCAATTTCTGCATCGCGTTCTCTGTGCCTACCACGGCGCTGATACCCAGTTCACGGGCGACGATGCTCGCATGACTGGTGCGTCCGCCTTTGTCCGTGATGATGCTGACGGCTTTTCGCAACAGAGTATTCCAGTCCGGATGGGTGATTTCCGCCACGAGGATATCGCCACTCTGCACTTTATCGGCATCTTTCAGGGAACGGATGATCCGTACGGGTCCGCTCACAACCGAATGTCCGACTGCTGTTCCTTTGCAGAGCACTTTGCTTCTGCGATTAAGGGCATATTGACGTAAGACGGGCTTGTCCGGGCGGCTGTGTACCGTTTCGGGCCGCGCCTGCAGAATGAAGAGTTCACCGCTGATTCCGTCTTTAGCCCATTCGATATCCATCGGCATGCCATAATGTTCTTCAATGGCCATGCACCAGCCGGCAAGTCGTACGACCTCGCTGTCATTCAATACATATGCGGCTTGTTCCGCAGCCGAGGTTTCTACGGTGCGCGTTCCGGTCGCTTCTGCGGAATAGATCATTTTATTTTTCTTGGCACCCAGCCGGTGCTGCAGGATAGACTTGTGGCCTGACTTCAGTGTCGGTTTAAATACCGTGAACTCATCCGGGGTGACGGCGCCCTGGACAACGTTTTCTCCCAGCCCCCAGGCTCCGGTGATATAGATGATATCCCGGAAACCGGTTTCCGGATCGAGTGTGAATGCCACACCGGCACTGCCGATATCGCTGCGCACCATCCGTTGAATGCCGACGGAAAGGGCGACTTTCATGTGCTCGAACCGGTTGTCGATGCGGTATTTGATGGCCCGCTCTGTAAAAAGTGAACGGTAGCAGAGAAGGACGGATCGAAGCAGATGTTCGGAACCGTTCACATTCAGGAACGATTCATGCTGGCCTGCGAAA
>JBJOMA010000184.1:0-6089 GCA_046052625.1 Bacteroidota bacterium | reverse complement strand
AGCTCGCAGCTGGTCATTCGTAATTCCGTACGGACGAATACCTGATTGTTTACCGGTGATACGAATGTTCCTGAAGTACCGCGGAAGGCGATATTCAGGATGCCATAACGGTGTTGAAGTCCGGTGGCAATCCCGGCGCCTATGCCCGTCAGCGTCTGATTCATCATTCCGTTATATTCCACGATTCCGTACGGATCGATCAGGAAATCCATATTCCTGTTCGAATTCACGGCTGCATTCACGGTACCGTTATAGAATCCGGCTGTACGCATCAGCGCAAATGTTCCTCCGGAGTCGATCTGGATTCCGCAATTGGCAAAGAGCGCATTGGATGCCAATTGGTTGCTGTTAGCTTCAAGTCGTCCGCCCGCTCGAACGCGGAAGTAGTCCGTCGAAGCCGTGCCGTGAGACGCCACTTGGATGTTTCCGGTCGAAACGTTGAGTGTGCAAAGATTCGATACTTGCTGTTTCACCTGGGTGATCAGGTGACTGTTTGTGCGAGTATATGTGATAGATCCGTTCCTGCCGAAGGAAACTAAGCCGAAAGCGTTTGATGTTCCGGCGCCGGCATGCGTCAGTATTCCTCCACCACTCAGGTTGCATTGCGGTCCGGCCAACTGTAGCACGTTTGTCGCCCCCGAATTACTTGGGTTGTCGTCAAAATTGATGGTGCCGTTACTGTGATTGAAGTTTCCGTTTACCGTCAACGAGTTCACGTCCGGGGTGGCCTGTGTGGTATTATAATGCAGATACAATGTGCCGCCGGTCATGTTCATGTTGCCGCTGACCGTCATGGTCGTCGGACCGGATTGACTTTTCAATGAAAGTCCGCCACCGTTGAAGACAAGCTGTCCGTTCACCTGTACCCGTGCCACACCGGCCAAGCGCGAAAGATGGACGAATCCTCCTGATTGCGTGAACGAACCGAGCACCGTCAGTGTGTTGTTATGTGCCGCACCGTTCGCTCCGTAGTTGAAATTGTTTGTCAGTCCGGTTACGGAGAAGTTGCGGTTAATGGAAACGGTTTCAATTCCCCTTGCAGCGGAACTGGTGAATTCTGCATTATTGGGTCCGCTGGTGATGAGATCACCCCGGATGTTCATCCGAAGGCTGCAGGCGTTGACATTACTGCCGATAGCCGTAAGTGAAATTCCGCGGAATATATCACTGGGATTCGTGAACGCCAGGGTCATGTTTCCGTTTACGGTGAAGGAGCACGTGCCTCCGGTCGTGTTGACCCCGGTCTGTCCGAAAAAGATGCCTCCGTTCACCGTCAGCGACATTAAGTTGGCCCGGTAGATCCCGCATTGCGTGGTCGTTACATTATAGATGAATCGAGTGTCTCCTGCGGTCTGAAGGAAACTACCGGTTACGGTAATACCGGCAGTTCCATTTCCTACGTTGGCGACACCTGAATTGTTGATCAGTTTGATATTGCCGCTGTTGGTGATGTTTCCGCTGACCGTAAGCTGGATGTTTCCGGTTCCGTTGTTCAGGCCTTTGAATGCCCCGCCGTTGTTTGTCAGCGAATTCATCAACACCGTGAAAGAGCCCGGGTGATTCCCGTGGTGGCCATACAGTGTCGCATTGGGGTTGGATAGCACTACATCCTTTAGAGCAGTTGTCGTAATTCCGCCCGACCTGTCCAGTGTCACCCAGCCGGTATCGATGGTAAGTGTTCCTTTCACCGGAAACGTCTGAAAGTAATTAGACTGGTTCCATTCAATGATGGTTCCTCCGGTCCCCGGACTGTTCAGTT
Source organism: Bacteroidota bacterium (assembly GCA_046052625.1). Classification (GTDB taxonomy): domain Bacteria; phylum Bacteroidota; class Bacteroidia; order AKYH767-A; family 2013-40CM-41-45; genus Pollutiaquabacter. The sequence continues at coordinate 4,330 of JBJOMA010000184.1, read as the reverse complement.
TGAGATTGCCCAAAATTGTTCCTACTGCCGATCCTAACGGAACGGAATAATCATACCATTTACGGATGATGAGCGTACTGGTGGTATCGAATGATTCGATACCGTTGGTGAACAGGGTGGCTCCGCTTGCGGTGTTATTGGCGGGATTCCAGATGAGCGTAGATCCCGGTCCTAACCGGACACTCCTGTTGTTCGGAAACAGAAGATCGCCACACATGTCTGTGAATCCATCATTCGTGAATGAGCCATTTACCGTAAGCATGCGGGTAGGAGCAGTGGACCAGACCAGCGAGCCCCCGTTATTGACAGTCAGGTTGACGATGGTTCGTGCAGCATCCATCGTGACCGTATGGCCGGAAGCGATTACTACGTCATCCGATGACAGCGGAATGCCTGCCGGACTCCAGGTGGCAGCCGAACTCCAGCTTCCGCTTGTAACCGATGTCTTTACAGTTCCAAAAGTGAACAGGGGCGCTAATACCGACAATAGCAGCAACAGCAGTATTTCCCTGCGGCGGATCATAAAAGAGATATGTCCTGTTAGTGTCGGCATTCTGATCAATGGCCTTGCCCGGCCTCAGCCTGTTTTATTTTCATATAGAAGATTTTTCCTGCTTCCGGTCGGTCTTCAGCACGGATAACAGGTTCATCTATGCTGAAATCCGTTACGTAGGTTTCCTCCTGCATGAGTTGGAGAACACGGATTTCGGTGTCTTTGGCTTTACTTCGGTCCGATCGAGTGGTAAGGATTGTCACTGTCGTTACAACCGTGGCAACGAACAACAGGGAGAAAGCGATCACCAGCGCCATTCGGCGTCTTAATCGCATTCGTTGATTCGTGGTGATTTTCCTTTTCATGGAGAACATGGACCTCTGCGTCTAGCAGTTTACGTCAAGTTGAATCGCCCGGATAGGTGTCGCCGATTGTTCGTCCTACAGATGTAAGAAGCTGCGTGGTATTGCGTCTGTTTCCAGGTCAATTGTGCAGATTTGACCACATAATGAGGTTTTTCCGGATTTGAAACGAATGCAGGCATGAAAGGAAAGGGCCCTTAAGCATGCAAGTGCTCTTGAAAACAGAAAAGCCTCCGTTCTTGAACGGAGGCTTACATTCCGGGTATGTAGTTTCAGGATTCTGTGAAAATAAGATCATCCGTAGTGATCGTATTTCCTTCCGCGAGAATGGCAGCTCGTTCGATGACCGCTTTCAGTTCACGGACGTTTCCGGGCCATTTATAATTCATCAGCCGGTTGATGGCTTCCTTGCTGATCTGTATGTTGTCCATGCGGTTGTCTCTGCAGAACTCGGTGAGGAATTTCTTGGATAACAACACCACGTCCTCGCCCCGTTCATACAGTGGCGGCAGATGGATCAGGAATCCCTGCAACCGGTAATACAGGTCTTCTCTGAATTTTCCGCTCCTGACTTCCTGGCTCAGATTCTTATTGGTGGCCGCTATGACTCGGACGTCCAGCTTGATGGATTTGTTGCTGCCGATGCGTGTAACTTCTTTCTCTTGAAGGACGCGCAAAATTTTCGTCTGCAACAGCAGGTCCATTTCTCCGATTTCATCCAGGAAAATGGTGCCTCCGTTGGCTTCTTCGAATTTTCCAATGCGTTTATCACGGGCATCGGTGAAGGCGCCTTTCTCATGACCGAAAAGTTCGCTTTCTATGAGGTCGGGAGGTATAGCACCCATGTTAACGGTGACAAATGACTTTCTCGAACGAGGAGAATTGAAATGTATCGCTTTGGCTACTAATTCTTTTCCGGTGCCGCTCTGACCGGTGACGAGTACCATGATGTTGCTCTTTTCTACTTTCTGGATCAGGCGCAGGGTCTTGAGGACAGCCGCACTGTTTCCGAGGATGGAATCATACCGGTTACGGTCGATGATGATCGATTTTAACTGTTCGTTTTCGTTTCGTAAACGAACATTAGAAGATAGGTTGCGGATTGAGTTTTCAAGATCGACCGCGATATTTTCATTCTTGATGATGTAGTCGGCGGCTCCGCGCTTGTAGGTGTCGATCACCACGTCCAGCTTGTCCTGACCCGACACCATGATGCAGTGTATGTCGTTGTTGTAATTCTTGATACGATCCATCAGCTCGATGCCGTTCATTCCCGGAAGGTGATAGTCGATGGTTACGATATCCGGATTATCATGCAATCGTCCAAGACAATCCTCTGCCGAGGCGAAGCATTGTACTTCTATACTATCCAGTTTCTCCAGTGAGCGTTGTATCATACGGCTCAGGAACTGGTCATCTTCTACGATGAATACGCGAGTGACGGACATCTTTTAACAGCTTGTTGTGTGTCTTTTATACTCAAAACGGGTGTCAGGTTGCGTTTATTCCTGTTAAAAAGGATATATTTCGACGTTAAATCTTACAGTTTATTCACTGATGAAAAGCAGGATCATACTGCTGTTTTTACTTGTTTTCCTGGCGACCCCCCTGTGGATGAGGATTGCTTGGGAATTCAGTCCCAAAAGGAACCTGGATCTCCTCATTGTCGACAAGACCGTTCTCAATGCGAACAGTTTTAAGCATCGTTCCATCAACTGGATCCTGGACCATGAGAAATACGTTCGGAATGACGAGGAGTTCTACGATATTAACCTGGATTATTTCGGTTTCTTCCCGCAAGAGGATGAGCGATATGAGATCCGTGATTTCGATACCATGAACGAACCGGAACTGGACAGCATGGCCGGGGCCAATCACATGGTTTATTTTGCGGACACCTACGGTATCATGGGCAATGAATGGTACATGCACCTGGACCGTAATGATAATTCCGGCAGCATCTATGGCGGATTGTCTGAAAAGGACCTGTTGCTGATGGAGAAAATGCGTGAGAAGGATAAGTTGGTCGTCGCTGAATTCAACACCATCGGTTTTCCGACGCCGGCGGATATGCGCAGGCGTTTCCAGGAGTTGTACGGTGCCGAATGGACCGGCTGGATGATTCGTTCCATTACCAGCTTGGATACGACAGGTAATCGAGACCTTCCGAAATGGATCGTCAGAAAGTATCGTTCAGAAAACAACGGACAATGGCCGTACTCCAAAGCGGGGATCCTCTGCGTTCATGAATCCGGAAAGGTGATTATCCTGGAAGAGGGCAGGGATCTCAAAGGTTGGATACCGGAAATTCTTACTGGTTCCGCACTTTCAAAGGAGGCCGGGCTGCCGAGTACGCTGATTTATCCGTATTGGATGGACGTCTGGAAAAACAACAACGACAGCAACGAAATAGCAGCCAGATTCGTGTTGCCGCTGAATGAAGCGGGCAGGAAGTCGCTGTCAGTCGCCGGAGTTCCGGATACGTTTCCTGCCATTATCCGTCGTTCCGCGGGCACTCGCTTCTATTATTTCTGCGGCGATTTTGCAGATAATCCTACCAAGTTTCGTTTCGCTCAGTTAGCCGGAGTTACCGCTTTGAAATTCCTGTTATATAACGCGATTGATGAGACCGACCGCAACCGCTTTTTCTGGGAGTATTATTTACCTCTCATGGATCATATTTTCAAAACGGAATACGGTCGAAAACCCAGCCCTGAAAAGGGATCGGCTATTTCTTCTTGATGAAGCCTGTCCGCTTCATCTCGCCCCAGTTCTTGACACCGGTCAGCAGGTCCAGATTGCCACGCACGGCATTGTATACGTTGATAGGATGAATGAAGAGGGGTTCGATGAGTGCAGTTCCCAACAGTCGTAAGATGTCTTTTTTCCTTTTATATTGGTGATAGGAGAATTCCTCGATAAGGATGGCACCTGTAGAGTAGAGGATGGCGAAGGAATAGATCGTCAGAAAGAGTGTGAAGAACATCTCTGTATTGAGAATGCCGAGAAATGTCATCATTACGAGGTAGGCCAATGCCAGCGACTCGACGATCGGCGCCATCCATTCGAATAAGAACCAGAACGGCATGCTTACCATGCCGAGGAAGTGGTAGCGTGGATTGAAAATGAGTTTCTTGTGGAGCCAAAGTGTCTCGGCGGTTCCCCGCGTCCAGCGGTTCCGCTGTTTGCTCAGGATATTCATGCTGGAGGGCGCTTCGGTCCAGCATAACGGATCCGGCAGATAGACCACACGATAAGCCTGTCCTTTTTCTTCCATATAGCGCCGCATACGGATCACCAGCTCCATGTCTTCGCCGACGGTCTTGTGATTGTAACCTCCGGCGGCAATAGCTATTTTCTTATCGAAAAGACCGAAGGCCCCGGAAATCAATATGAGTCCGTTGAGTCGGCTCCATGCCATCCGTCCCAGCAGGAATGCTCGTATATATTCCAGCACTTGAACCCGGGGAAGCAC
>JBJOMA010000183.1:0-12886 GCA_046052625.1 Bacteroidota bacterium | reverse complement strand
ACAGGCCGTTCTTTTCCGTGCCGAAGAATATTTCCGGATGGATTCACTCAAACTCGCCATCAACGGTGACGGCAACAACCCGGGATTGGAAGAAATCGCCAATGACTATTCGGTAAGCCCTTCCGGAAATCTCGCCAAGTACTACCTGGGCATGTCCTACATGAAGCTCAAGCAGTATGAAAACGCTATCGAAGCGTTGAAAGGCTACGACGCCAACGATCAGCTGACCGGATCTCTCGCCTTTGGAGCAATCGGTGACGCTTATATGGAAATGAACAATACGGACGAAGCGATCTCCTACTACGAGAAGGCTTCCAAGGAGCGTCCCAACAATTTCTCCACCCCCATCATGCTCATGAAGCTTGGCGGAGCGTTGGAATCAAAAGGCTCCTACAAAGAAGCGGTATCGGTCTACGAGCGTCTGAAAAAAGACTACCCTGTTTCCTCTGAGGGTACACAAGCCGATCGCTATATCGCCCGTGCGAACGCGCTGGCGGGAGAATGATTCTTTCTTCTGACTGAAAAATTAAACGGGCTGATTCAACTGATCAGCCCTCTTTTTTTCACCTGTAAAACAAAAAACATGTCTTCCGGACTAAAGAACCTATCCGACTACAATGCCGACGGACTTTCCGCAGCGGGAATGTCTATTTCCATCGTCGTATCGGAGTGGAACCGGGAGGTGACCGAAGCTTTGTATGCAGGAGCGCATGAGACGCTGGTTTCACTCGGCGCAGACGAGAATTACATCCGCCGCCTTGATGTGCCGGGTAGCTACGAGTTACCTGCAGGCGCCCTATGGGCAGCAGAGAAGAATAAACCCGATGCCGTCATCTGTCTGGGTTGTGTGATCCAGGGCGAGACACGGCACTTCGATTTCATTTGCGAATCGGTCGCTAACGGGCTCATGCAGCTGAACCTGAGCCACGGCATTCCGTTCATTTTCGGTGTCCTGACTCCGGAGAACATCGAACAGGCACTTGCCCGTGCCGGAGGCCGTCACGGCAACAAAGGCATCGAGGCCGCCGTTACAGCGGTCAAGATGGTTGCACTCAAAAAGAGTCTGTGATCGGTCGAAATCCGATTTACTTTCAGCGACCGGCTACCGTAATGATCCTGACCCAACGGTCTGCACCGGACTGCAGATGGACGATGTAGTTGCCTTCTGCGACTGTCCCATCATAATTGATGCGTGAAGTGCCACCACCGGCAATTTCCAGCGAGCGTTCCAACACCAACCGGCCTTGCATATCCATCATGCTCACGGCCACCGATTTCGGACGGGCGTTGACATTGGACAGATAAAAACCGTCGGAAGAAGGATTCGGATAGATTTCCATTCCCGAACGAGCATCCAATTCTTCCACACCGATCAGTGAACGGCGAAGGTCGCGATAGATGATCTGATTGACGTTTCCATTCTGGCCGGTATTAGCCTGCAGGAACGGAACGCCCTCGCCCGCGGCCAACCACTTATATTCGATGGTTGTAGTAGTTGGCAGATTGAAGCCCTGATTGATGGGAAAACCGAACAAGGTGGTGTCCAGATGAACACTGTCGCGTTCAACGACGGTGGTCTTCACCCGCAACACATTGCTCCTGGTGCCATACGGGGTGGTAATGGTCCCCCAGCCGTCGACCTGATTGATTCTTGAACGGCGCCCCTGGAAATAGAAATTAGTCGAAAGACTGAACGTATACACCGAATTGGAGGTGTCTGTGTCGCCGTAGTTCAACGGGAATTTATAGACCTGATCCTGAGGATTGAAGTAGATCGGAATCGGCAGCCCGTTGAATGCAGCAGCGATGCCGGTCTGCGAATAGGCGGTCGAATTATTCCGGAAGAAATTAATGACATCCGTGCCTGTAGCTCCTATGCCGCCTGTTGCGGTTCCACCGATATTGAAATTACTCGCTTTCACTGCTACGTTGGCCGTGGCAAGAAACAGGAACCCGGGCGTGCCGACGGCAAAGAGGGACAAAAAGCTGTCAACCCGTTGCGACTGGGGCATCAACATGGAATAATCCCACGTCTGGTTCGGTCCTGTGGTAGTGAAGTCTACACCTGTTGGCGGGCTCGTAATCGAAACACGGAAGGTATCATTCGCTGAAGGCAGATCGGCCGTTCCGATGGTGATCTGAGCGTTGGTTGCTGCGGACAGAAGCAGAAAAGAAAAGAAAACAAGGTAGCAGTTCTTCATTGGGTGATTGGTTAAGGTAAATATAACCAATTTCCAGGAAAGGCGACCTCGCGTCTCAGAATTCAGCGACGAATCCGATCGTGGGAATACGAGATCCGGAAGCATTTTCGATCAGATTCGCCTTGTAGCTACCGGGGTGGTTGGGATCCGAAACAGGAACCCCATTCTCATCCAGCTGAGCAGTCAGGAACGGCTGCTGGATCGTCTTTACTCCGAAGAAATTCTGAATATCGAGATATAAGTCCAGGCTCCATTTGGAAAAGAAATATTTCTTGTCCACGCGGACATCCAGCTGTCGGAACTGTCCGGATAGTTCCGAATTGATGCGGGATTTATCAGGCAACGCCTGACCGGTAACATCCCAATTGATCGCCTGAAGCGAAGCTACCGTATCATAAGGTGTATAGGGTTGTCCGCTGTTGTACCGGAAGCGGGCACCGACTTCCCAATTCCGTTTGAAGTAATAGCCGCCCGTCAGACTCACTGTATGCCGGTAGTCCCAACTGGAAGAGATGTAATTTCCCTGATAGTCCTGGAATTCACTGTGCATGAAGGTATAGGCAAGGATCCCGTAAAGCCGTCCGGTGAATTTCTGTTGAACGGAAAGCTCAACTCCGTTGGAACGTCCGCGGTTGTCTGAAACGACCGGCACGTTTCCGATCACTCCGAAATCATTCCCTTGATTGGCCAGGCTGATCGAATCCCGAAGATTGAACGGATACTGGCTGTACTGCTTACTGAATCCTTCGATCGCGATACGGAGCTGTTTGTTTGTCGCATATTCAACACCGAACACCAGGTGGTCGCAGCGTGTATAGCGAGCAGTATGAAGGTTGATGAATTCACCGGTCGCATCCTGGTATCCCAATACGGTGTACGGAGGCAACTGATAATAGCGGCCCGTGTTCCCGTTGATCCGGAAACGGTCGCTGAGCGCCCAGGAAAAGGACACTCGCGGCGAAAACTGATCAAGGGGATTAGCCATTTCCCGGCTGTATGAATTCGCATCAAACCTTACTCCGCCGGATAGTGTCAGACGATCCTTTAAAAGCGTCCGGGACAACTGTGCAAAGGCACCGTACTTCACGAAGTCGACCGCTGACTCATAGTTGACGACCGTGTTATAGGGAAGTCGGTTGAAGGTGTTCGTGCTGTAACCGGCCGTCTCCATACTGAGACCATAAACAGCTTTCCAGTCGCCTGCACGAACGGTATTCTCCACTCGTAGCTTGTTTTCCGTTTCACGACTGGAATAATCCAGAATCTTCTTCGCCTCGGAGCTTTCGTCGTTCCCTTCATATTTGATCGCTCCGTTATCAAGTGCGTTACGACTAAGCACGACGGAGGTATATCCTTTCGGGCGATAATGCTTATAGACGGCACCAACCGTATAATTCCACTGATTGTTTTCCGGAATGTAGCCAAGGATGTATTTCTGGTACTCCGTTTCATTGTCTTCTTTGTTCAATGTCACTATATCGTATGCGCCGAGACCGATGAAGGTGATTTCGTTCTTCTCATCGATCCGCCACTTGGTCTTGACGAGGAAGTCATCATAACGCGGCAAGAATGGAAGACCTATCGCCTGGAAAAGGAATTGCAAGTAACTGCGCCGCCAGGAAGCGATGTAGGTGACATCCTTACCGATAGGTCCGTCGACTGTGGCCGCCAGGTCCGTGGCACCGAGTGACAGCGCATATCCGGTCCGGTCCGCTCGGCCGTCCTTGAGTTTAAAATCGAGGACCGAGCTGAGTGCATTTCCGCGTTGAACCGGAAACGAACCCGAAAAGAAATCGACTTCCCTGATGAAATCCACGTTGATCATGCCTACCGGTCCACCGGTAGCTCCCTGTGTGGAGAAATGATTGATGTTGGGCACTTCGATGCCGTCAAGGAAAAAACGGTTCTCGAAGGAGGATCCTCCGCGAATAATGAGATCGTTACGGAAGCTCGCTGTGGTAGCCACACCGGGAAGAGATTGGAGGGATTTGGAAACGTCACGATTGGATCCCGGATTGCGCCTCACCTCCACTTCTCCAATCGTATAGGCGGACACCGGCGATTCTTCCTTCTTAACAAAGGCATCCGGACGTACCTCCACTTCCTTCAAGTCCTTCAATTGCTCTTCCAATTCGATTTCCAGGACTTTGACGCGCGTGCTGCTGACCGCTATTTCGAAAACCGTAAGCGGTTTGAATCCCAGCACGTTAATCTCCAAATTGTATACGCCCGGCACCAAACCTTTGATTTCAAAATCGCCATTGACATCCGTCGTCACTCCGATCCCGGCAGCGGGCACGCCGACCGGAGCGAAGGGAATCGGTTCATGATTGAGGCGATCGACAACCTTGCCACGAATGATGCCAGTTTGAGCTGTCAGACGAAAAGAAAGCAAAGAAAGGACGAGCAATACATAAAATCTGTTCATGCGCAGGGTGTATGGAGAGCAAACAATACGAAGTAGCCGAATGTTCAGGCTAGACACGTATTATCACACGTAAACGGGATTTTCAGACCAAAGAGGACATCCGTTTCATCAGGGACGCGGAAGCAGGCACAAGCGGAAGTCTGACGTGTTCGCTTGAAATCCCTTTGATCTTGAGCAGTCCTTTGATACCGGTAGGGTTTCCTTCGGCAAAAATGGCATTGGTGATGTCCCACAGTCCATAATGCAGTTGACGCGCACGGCTGAAGTCGCCGGAAAGTCCATGGCGCACAAGCGAGGAAATCTCTTTCGGATAGGCATTCGCGATAACGGAAATCAATCCGTCAGCACCGGCGGCCAGCAACGGCAACGTCAAGGCGTCATCGCCGCTGACGACCAGGAAGCCTTTGGGTCTGCGACTGATGATCGCCATCGCTTTCTCCACACTTCCGGAAGCTTCTTTTATCCCGATTATATTCTTGACCGAATGCGCCAGTTCGAGGGTCGTTTCAGCGTCCATGTTACTGCCGGTCCTTGAGGGAACGTTATAGGCCATCACCGGTACCGGACTTTCAGCAGCAAGACGTTTGTAATGCTCGTAGATGCCCCGCTGAGAGGGGCGATTGTAATAGGGAGAAACCGAAAGGATAGCCTCGATTCCGCGGAAATCATAATCGGAAAAAGAACGAAGAATTTCCAGGGTATTGTTCCCCCCAAGACCCATCATGATCGGCACACGCTTGTCGGTCACCTCTACCACGAAATCGACGACCGAACGCCGCTCGCGTTTATCGAGCGTCACTGATTCGCCGGTGGTACCGAGCGGCACCAGATAATCCGCTTTGCCACGGATACAATGTTCGACAAGCCGTTTAAGCGAAGGATAGTCGACGCTGCCATCCTTTGAGAACGGTGTGACCAATGCTATGCCGGTGCCTTTGAACTTCTTCAGATCCATATCAGATTTTTAACTTACGCAGAAAGGCCTCCGTTTCCTCCAGCACTTCACGTAAAGAAGGTGACCCTGCCAGATGGACCATCATATCGTTCGAATCAATGGAACGACGGTCGTAGCGACCTACCCTGAAACGGGCATTCGAAAGTGCGGAAATATACCGGAGGGGGAATATGCGACCGTTATGAAGGTTGATCAGGATATCGAACGGCGTATCGATGAAATTGCGGACGATGGGATCCACCGGAACCATCCGGTAGTCAAGTCCCTTCCTGGTGAAAAGATCCATGCCGTACTGCGGGAACTGCTCCCTGGGAAGTTTCTTCTTGTCGACGAAACCCATGGACAACAGATCCTTCTTATAGGTACTCCGGACCTTTTTGATGTATTCCTTAACCGCCTCGAAGTCCTCCGGAGCCGTCGCATCGTACAGGATTCCTATGCGCTGCGCCTCCTGGAAAGTAACCGTCGCGTGTTCCACCTGCCGTCTGCGGGCATCTTTCCGCAATTGCATGCGACCCAAAAGTCCACGAAGAGGCAAGTTGATTTTCACTGCTAAAACGGAAGTAATTCAGTCGGACGAATATACCATTTATTAAGCTTCCTTGGACAGTAGCTGCCGACCAAGGCTCAGCTGCCGATCATTTTCCGGAACTCCTCTTCGTTGAGCACCTGAACCTTCAACTGTTTCGCTTTTTCGAGTTTACTCGGACCGGCCTCATCGCCGGCCAGCAGATAGGAAGTTTTTGCAGAAACGCTGCCGGAGACCTTCCCGCTGTGCTGCTCGATGACCTCTTTGATTTCGTCCCTGCCATAATTGGCGAACACGCCAGAAACAACAAAGGTCTTACCGGCGAGTCGGTCGCTCAGCTGCTTCTCACTTGCTTCGGACTCGAACTGCAGGCCTGCACCTTGCAGCTCTTTTACCAGCTTCCGATTGGCAGAATCTGAAAAATACCGCAGGATACTGTCGGCGATCTTTTCGCCGATCTCCTCCGCCTGCATCAGCTCCTCTTTTCCGGCCTCCATGAGTCGCTGCATCGAACCGAAGTGGCGGGCGAGCTTCTTAGCGACGGTCTCTCCGACATAACGTATTCCGATGGCATACAGGACCCGTTCGAACGGAACTTGAAGGGAAGCATGGATCCCGTCGAGTATTTTGCGGACCGACTTCTCCTGAAAGCTCACCTTTCGGGTCTTGCCGGTCTCCTCGTCCACGAAGGTTTTCGTCAACCCCAGCAACTGCTCCTCTTTCAACCGGTACAAGTCGGCGACGGAATGAACCAGTCCGTTATCGAACAGGAGCTCGACCTTGCCTTCACCCAGGCTGTCGATATCCATGGCACGTCGGCCGATGAAATGTTCCACGCGGCCTTTGATCTGCGGGGGACAGCCGACTTCATTCGGACAATAGTGTTGGGCCTCTCCCTCTTTTCTGACCAACGCGGCGCCGCACTCCGGACATTTCCGGATGTAATGGATCTTCCTTGAATCTTTACTTCGACGGGTAAGATCGACTGCCGTGATTTTCGGAATGATCTCACCTCCTTTTTCGACGAATACATGATCCCCCTCATGAAGATCCAGCTTATCGATCTGGTCGGCGTTGTGGAGTGTAGCGCGCCGGACCGTCGTCCCGGCCAGTTGGACCGGCGCAAGATTAGCGACCGGGGTGACCGCTCCGGTCCTTCCGACCTGGTAGGTGACCGACAGCAACGGGGTTGATACGCTCTCTGCCTTGAATTTGTAAGCAATCGCCCATCGAGGCGACTTCGCCGTGAATCCCAGTTCTCGTTGCAGCGCCAGTTCGTCCACCTTGATGACCACGCCGTCGGTCTCGTACGGCAGATCATGCCGCGCTTTATCCCAATACACGAGGAAAGCCAGGACTTCTTCAATCGAATCCACGCGTTTCATGTGGTCATTCACTTTGAATCCCCAGTCTTTCGCCTTCTTCAATGCCTCATAATGCGTCTTGAATCCGGCGTCTTCGCTAAGCATAAGGTACAGGAATGCATCGAGACCGCGCTTGGCGACCAATGAGGAATCCTGCATTTTTACAGAACCTGCCGCAGCATTACGGGGATTCTTAAACAAGCGATCTGCAATTTCCTCTTCATCGTATCCATCCTCCCGGAGTTGACGGGTTAGACCGTCGTTCAACCGCTCGAAAGAAGCCAAGGGCATGAAGACCTCACCGCGTATTTCGAATTCCTCGGGATAGTCTCCGTCCTTCAAGACGAGGGGAATACTTCTTATCGTGCGGATATTGGCGGTGACATCGTCTCCCTGAACACCGTCGCCTCGGGTGAGGGCCTGAACCAGACGGCCTTTCCGGTAGGTGAGACCGATCGCTACGCCGTCGAACTTCAGTTCACAGACGTACCTGAATTTGTCCCCGATCACTTTTCGTACCCGTTCATCGAATTCACGCAGCTCATTCTCATTGTACGTATTGCCGAGCGAAAGCATCGGATACTTGTGCACGACCGTCCTGAATTGGCGGGTGACGGTCCCTCCGACACGTTGCGAGGGAGAATCCGGCGTCAGGAACGCGGGAAAACGCTTTTCAAGACCGATCAGCTCTTCCAGCAGGCCGTCGAACTCCACATCACTGATGACCGGACGGGCTTCTACGTAATAGAGATGGTTGTGTCGCTCTATCTCGGCAGAAAGTTCCTCTATCCGTTTTTTCGCCTGTGCTTCCGTCATGATTACTGAAAGAACAAAGATAATGGAATCATCAGGAAGCCGGCTTCCGCACCCGGATCATCCGCGGTTTGCCGAAAATATCGTTGCGAAGTTCGGCACCGACAAAGGATTCATCGTTAAAGAGACGAAGTGTTTCGCGCGCATAGCGTTCATGGACTTCGAGGAACAGCTCCCCTCCGGGGGCCAGCAGGACTGATGCCAGTCGCTGAAGTGCACGATAAAAAAGTAGCGGATCTTCCTCCGGTGTGAACAACGCAAGACCCGGTTCATATTTCCGGACACGGTCATCCAACAGATCCGCATCCGACTCAGGAATATAAGGCGGATTACTGACAATCACTTTAAAGAAAGCCGGAGGCCACGAAGAGGCCGCATCGTAAGCCAGCAGGTCCAATTGACGGAAGGAAACGGATGCACTGAATTTCCGGGCATTTTTTTCCGCCACCGCAAGAGCAGCCGGTGAAATATCGACCGCCATGACTTCCCAGTCGGGACGCTCCACTGCGAAAGTGACCGGAATGCAACCGCTGCCTGTACCGAAATCTATCAGTCGACCGTATGACGCATCCTTTACACTCTCCAGCATCCAGCGCACCAGTTCCTCCGTCTCCGGACGAGGAATGAGTACAGCCGGGGAGACAAAAAACTCCCGCCCGTAAAAAGGAGCGGATTCCAACACATACTGAACCGGTTCTGAACTCAGCAAGCGAAGCAATACCTGCTCCAAACGCACTTGCAGTTCAGGTGCGACCGGTAGTTCCTTGTTCATCACCAAGTCGATACGCCTGAGGCCTAACACTTCTTCGAATACGCGAGAAGTCACCGCCTCCGCCTCCTCGGTCGACATGACAGCCGCCAACTTTTCCCGGTACCCGGAACGTACGGTCTCCAGATTCATGGCGTGAAGGTACGCACTACTTCAAAGCCCGGGCTGCTCACAGGTAGCGCTCCCGGATGATTAGCTCGTGATGCCGGTTGTGACCGTAAATGACATAAAGCAGTGAACGTGGCGTGATCGGATGTCCGTTGGCAGTACCTACCTGATCCAGCCGGCGCAGATCCAGGGAGGAATAGAAGGCAAGCGTAGACTCACGGATGGCGCGGTATTCCCTCAGCAGATTGTCGAGGCTCCTGGCGTTGAAATCCGCATTGCGTACATATTCGTTCTCGTCAAAACCGGGCAAGGACTGGAGTTCACCGCGCGCGAAAGACAAAGCCCTGTAAGCCATGATCCGCTCCGTGTCGTTGATGTGTCCGACTACCTCTTTCAACGTCCATTTTCCGGCTGCATACCGGAACTCTTCCCGTTCCGGTGGAATTCCGGCGAGTAAGCGGGAGAATTCGATCATCTGTTCGGAAAGACTTTGGATCGGGTCCTTATCGGTTAACAACCGGATGTAGGTCTCTTGGTAGGGAGCATAGGTTCCGGCGGGCGGCGGGGATATCAATGGTGTCATGTTATAAAATACGGATTTCAATCCGACGTCAAATTCCGTTTATTCCATGATAAAACCAAGGTGACGGATGTCCTGTCAGGACCCGTCCGCATTGCTTAACTTTGGATTGTGGAGTTACATGATTTGTTTATGCGCCGGTGTCTGGAGCTGGCGGAGTCCGGTTCAGGTCATGTTGCGCCGAACCCCATGGTAGGTTGCGTCATTGTACAGGACGGGGCCATCATCGGCGAAGGCTGGCACCGTCGCTACGGTGATCCGCACGCGGAGGTGAATGCCATTGCTGAGGTCATCAGTCGCCACGGGGAGAAAGCCTTGCAGGATTCGACCTTGTATGTGAATCTGGAACCCTGCTCCCACTTCGGCAAAACGCCACCGTGTGCCGACCTCCTGATCGCCCGCCGTATTCCCCGCGTGGTGGTCTGCAACACCGATCCGTACGAGAAGGTGAAAGGCTCAGGCATTCAGAGGCTGAAAGATGCCGGTATCGAAGTGCTTCAAGGCGTGATGGAGAAAGAAGGCGCTTGGTTAAACCGTCGTTTCTTCACTTTTCATACCCGCCGCCGACCCTACATCCTGCTGAAATTCGCCCAGACATCCGACGGTTTCATCGCACCCGATCCTCCGGATCCATCGAAGCGTTGGATTTCGGGTTCACTTTCCCGGAAACTGGTTCACAAGTGGCGTTCTGAAGAGTCAGGCATCATGGTGGGATCGACCACCGCACTGAACGACAATCCGGACCTGACCGTCCGGGAATGGTCTGGTAAAAATCCGGTGCGCATCGTCATAGACCGTGAAGGCAGGCTGCCTCGAAGGCTTAACCTCTTCAACCAGGATGTGCCCACGTTGGTTTTCACCACGCGTCCCGGTATGCAAGAATACAACCTTGAACACATTCAAGTGGACCCGGGAGCTGATTTCACCGACCGGCTTTTCGACGAGTTGCACCGACGCCGGCTGCTAAGCGTGATGGTAGAAGGCGGCAAGAAACTCCTGGAGCTGCTCCTTCGGGAGAACAAATGGGATGAAGCAAGGATCTTCACCGCACCGCACTCGTTAAACGCCGGCATTGAAGCACCGGAAATCCTTGGCAAAATACTGCGTGAGGAAACAATTGGAAACGACCGGCTGACGTATCTTGTGCGGGAATGAAAGAACACCGCTTCGGACTCTTACAACAGTTGTGCGCCATTCGGTCCGCCTCCGGCGACGAGCGAAATATGCATTTGTTCCTGCTGGAATACATCGAAAGGTCGCGTGCCGGCTGGAAAGTACAGCCGGTCATATATCACGGTGACGACTTCCAGGATTGCATCATAGTGGTTTTCGGCACTCCCAGAACGGCGGTATTCGCTCACATCGACACCATCGGATTCACGGTCCGTTATGCGGACCAGTTGGTCAAAATCGGTGCGCCCCATGTCGAAAACGAAATGAAGGTGGTCGGCAGCGACAGGAACGGGGAAATTACGGCAGCTGTTCTGATTGACGATGAGCGGCGGATTACGTACGAGTCTTCCCGTCCGATCGATCGGGGCACCATTCTGACCTTCAAGCCGGAATGGAGAGAAGACGACGAGTACGTCCAGTGCTGTTACATGGACAACCGGCTGGGCGTATGGAACGCTTTAAAGTTATGCGAAGAGCTGGAACACGGTGCAATCGTCTTTTCCTGTTGGGAGGAACATGGCGGTGGAAGTGTCCCCTATCTCACGCGTTTCCTTTTTGAAAAATACGGTATCCGCCAAGCGCTCATCAGCGATATCACCTGGGTCACGGACGGAGTCCATGCCGGAAAAGGAGCTGCCATCTCGTTACGCGATTCCGGGTTGCCCAGACGACGATTCACGGATCGAATCGTGGAGTTGGCCGAGCGAAGCGGGATTCCTTTCCAGCTGGAAGTGGAAGCCTCCGGCGGCAGTGACGGAACAGAATTACAGAAACAGCCCTATCCGATCGACTGGTGTTTCATCGGTGCTCCTGAAGAACATGTGCATACGCCGGACGAAAAAGTGCACAAGGAGGATATCGCCTCCATGCAAGCCTTGTACCGGATGTTGCTTAAGGAATTATAGCTTCAGTCCTGAAAATAGGGCTGTATTGCCGCCTGTACCTCCAGAGGTGCGGGACGTGGTTTACCGGTCGCTTTATCAATAAAAACCAGCGTTGTGGAAGCCGTGGTTATGACGGTACCCTCCGCATTGACGACTTCATATTCGAAGTGAATACGGGCCTGCGGAAATTCCGTGATGACTGTCCGTATCTCCAGTTCATCGTCGTAGTATGCAGGACGGCGGTAGCGGACCGAATAATCAAGCACAGGAAGCAGGATACCTGCATCTTCCAGTATACGGTAGCTGATGCCCAGTCCGCGTAACGCCTCTACACGGGCCACTTCGAAGTAAGTCGCATAATTACCGTAATACACGTATCCCATGCGGTCTGTCTCCGCATACCGCACCCTTATCTTGATGGACGACTTGTACATTTTCCTTTTAAAACGGAAGGCGAAGATAATCAGGATCATTTTGCTATCATTACAAAACGTTTTGAAAACAAACAGCCGTATCCGTTTCACGACTTCGATGTCCATTCTTCTGCTGTTCCTGGCAGGTTGTTCGTCCATGAACCTAAGCGGCGTCGAGGATCGGCAATATGTACTGAACGATTCCGCTCACCCAGCCATCGACTCAGCCATTTACCGTAGTGCACTTCCTTACCGCGAGCAGCTGGAAAAGCAGATGAAAGAGGTCTTGTGTACCTCCGCTGTGGCCATGGAAAAAGGAACCCCGGACGGAGCATTGGGCAACTTCGTAGCCGATGTATGTCTGGAAATGGGTAATCGTCGGCTGAATGAAAGCGGAATCGGATCAAACCTTACGGCGGACGTGGTCATCCTGAACAACGGAGGATTGAGAAGGCCGATACCGGCGGGACCGGTCTGTCTGGGTGATTTCTACGAAGTGATGCCCTTCGAAAACCAGCTGGTGGTTCTTACCTGCAACGGCAGGTTACTGCAACAGATTTGTGAATTCATCGCCTCCAAAGGGGGAACGCCCGTCTCCGGGATGGGATTCATCATCGGTGTCACCAACGATAAACCATTGAAAGTAAACATTAAAGGATTACCGCTCGA
>JBJOMA010000182.1:0-4355 GCA_046052625.1 Bacteroidota bacterium | reverse complement strand
TCGTAGCCCGGTCCGATCAGTAGCGAGGTCGAAGCAGTCAGTCGTTCGCGCCCGGAACGTTTCAGAGCGATAATCAATTTCTCTAATGCAGCGGCGGCAGTTACGGCATCGCCTTCTAAATCATAGGGTGTCCATTGGTCGACTGTCCATCTTTCATCTCCGCGAAGCAGCAGACATCCCATCCAATAGAGGCTTTCCAGTGTGCGCAGTGAAGTCGTTCCCACTGCTATCAGTCGTTCCGGGTCTTTTTCACCGGAACTCTCCCGTTTCTTGAAAAAGGCATGCAACTCCTCAAGAGTAGGGATGTCCACATCGATTTGCTCCCGATGCATCTCGTGACCGGCCATCGTGTCCGCTTTGACCGGTTTGAATGTACCGGCTCCGACATGCAAAGTGAGGTATGAACGGTCTATTCCTTTGTCTGACAACTCCTGTAAGACATCGGGCGTAAAATGTAATCCTGCTGTCGGTGCGGCAACCGACCCTTCGTTTCGTGCATAGACGGTTTGATAGGTGGATTCATCGGCAGGAACCGCTTCCCGTTTCAGGTAGGGAGGAATCGGAAGTTTTCCGGCTGCATCGATGATTTCGGAAAATGTGTGATCGCTGTTCCAGCTGAATCTAACCCGCTCTCCGTCGGCATTCGCCTGTAAACGTTCGGCCCGCAGGCGTACATCAAAACCCGAAAGCGTCAGATTCATTTCCAGAAGCTGCTCTTTCCAGCGTTTCGCATTGCCGATCATCACCTGCCAGGTGCTTTCGCCTTTCTGCATCAATGCGATGGCAGGGTCGTTCCGGTTCGCAGGTTCCAGACAAAAGACTTCGATAGTGCCGCCGGTTTCCTTGTGAAAAAGCAAACGGGCATGTATGACTTTTGTCTCATTGAACACCATCCGGTCGCCTGACTTTAAAAAGTCGGGAAGCCGGTTAAAAGTGGTATCTGCGATCGATCCGTTCGCATAGACGAGGAGTTTGGAGGCGTCGCGTTGTTCCAACGGGAACCGCGCAATCCTTTCGTCCGGTAACGTATAGGTGAAGTCGAGGATCGACAGGTTCTTCAGATCGTGTGACATGCGGTTGCAAATATCCGTTATTTACGAATGAGGACGAGCTACACATTCCTTTGTTTTAAATACGTTCCCTCTGCAATTGACCCTGGAAAAATTCGTTGTTTTGCCGCATGAAAGATTCAGCTCCCCGCAGTGCTCTGTTGTTCATATTCATTACTCTGCTGATCGATGTAATCGGTTTGGGTATTATTCTTCCCGTATTGCCGGAGCTGATCCTTCAGATTCATGGCGGCGATATTTCTGACGCATCGCGGATTGGTGGCTGGCTTACATTTGCATATGCGGGAATGCAATTCCTTTTTTCTCCTGTAATAGGAGGTCTGAGCGACCGTTACGGACGTCGTCCCGTTCTGCTGGCTTCACTTGCCGGCTTCGGACTGGATTATATTCTCATGGGTTTTGCACCGACGATTGCCTGGTTATTCGTCGGTCGCCTGATCGCCGGTATGACCGGTGCGAGCTTCACTACAGCCGGAGCTTATATCGCCGATGTCAGCACTCCGGAAAAAAGGGCACAGAATTACGGACTGTTGGGTGCCGCATTCGGTTTGGGTTTCATTATCGGTCCGGTGATAGGCGGTCTACTCGGACACTTCGGTCCGCGGGTCCCGTTTTTCGCAGCGGCTGCGTTCGCTTTGATCAATGCGGTTTACGGCTATTTCATGCTGCCTGAATCGCTTGCCAAGGAGAACCGTCGTCCGTTCGACTGGAAGCGGGCGAATCCGGTCGGATCGTTACGGCATCTGTCAAAATATCCGATCGTGCTCCGGCTCGTGGTCGCCTTCGTATTCATCTTCATCGCCGGACATGCCAATCAGTCGACGTGGACCTATTATACAATCGAGAAGTTCAAATGGACCTCTGCGCAAGTGGGTTATTCATTAGGTTTTGTCGGAATCATGATCGCGGCGGTGCAAGGGGGACTGATACGCATCGTTCTTCCCAAGATCGGCCAGAAGCGGGCGGTCTATATGGGATTGTTCTTTTATTCACTGACATTCGCGCTTTTTGCGTTGGCGTCTGAAGGTTGGATGATGTATGCGATCATGATACCTGCATCTCTTGGAGGCTTCGCGGGCCCGGCATTGCAGGGAATCATGACATCCAGCGTGCCTTCTAACGAACAGGGTGAATTGCAGGGGGCGTTGACCAGTTTGATCAGCCTCACGTCCATTTTCGGACCGCTGCTGATGACCGGACTGTTCTCCTATTTCTCCCGGGCAGGCGCACCCTTCTACTTTCCGGGTGCACCGTTCATGATGGCGGCAGTCCTTTCCGTCATCAGCTTAGTGTTCTCGTTCCGGACGTTGCGAAGTACGTGAAGGGTCGATTTTAAAATGATCCAATTAGCGATCCCTGATCGGTTTCACAAACCTATTCTTTTCAGGAACGGAGAAGTCGTTTCCTTCATCGTGAATTTGTACCCGACAGCGATTCGTCCGAAGGTGTAACCTTGTGCAAGCGGATTGGTGCCTTCGAAAGTGCTCGATACGAGGTAGGCTACTGACATCATAGAGGCATACCATCGGTCGCCGTTGTAACCGGTTGCGAAGCGGGCTTCAGAATGCAGTCCCAACGCGTTTTTCTCGTACCGCTGGCCAGAATCCTCGACGACTGCTGCGCCATTCTGATAGGAAATGCCGGGGATGAAACTCAGCGTGATGAAGTACTTACGGCTTTTTGTAAATGAGAAAGTATGCAGGTAGCCGCAGTTGATGCCGTACATGGTGAAGTCGAACCGCGTAATTGCATCGTCCTGGTTGAACCTTTTTTCGAATTGCTCCGGAAAAAGCGCGCTGTCGGAACGGTGCGTGGCCGTCGAAAACGAAAGGCCCGCGGTGAACGATCCCGCGCTCTTTTTCTGCCGTTCCAGTTGCCATAGTGCAGCGATGTTGCTGAAGCGCCTGTAGTTGAATCCGTAGTTAAGGGTGGCGAAGTAGACGGAGGTGCTCACGTCGCCCCGAAGCGGATAGGTATCAGTGGCCGGATTGAAGTCCGGATTCAGGAATTGAGGATTCTTTAGATAATACCCTTGTGTGTTCTGATAAAAGTTCCGGAACCAGAATTTCCTGCCGGTAAGTCCGAAGCCAAGGCTTTTCATTTGTGTATAGCCCTTCTCCGGCACGCCCGTCTTACCGAAAGACGATGCATATTCAAAGGTCAGCCACTTGTAGTCCAGCCCGAAACCGAAGCTCGTAGGTAAATTCGTTGAAAAGGTGAGAGTCTTTCCTGTTGTGTCGGTCGCGGATATTTCATTCCCGCACGTCGTTGCCACAAGCGTAACCACCAAGTTGTCTCTGAAGCTGAGGATGTAGCTGGTGTCGTACCCCGGATCTTTCCAGCCGTCCCCCTGCGCTTTTGCAGAGAGGGCGAGCGTGATGGTAAAGAGCGTGACAGTTGTAAGTCGTAATAAGGAATTCATCCTTCAGAATAATGGAAATGTACGGTGACCATCGAGTGGTAGTATGTTCATCGTATGTTGAGGGCGATGCGAAGATAGTCAATGACCCTTGAACGAAGTCTTACGGCATCTGTAAATGAAGAACGGCAGAGGAATACCCCTGCCGTTCTGAAACTGACTCACCGGAAGGATCAGTTGATCGAGATTTCGGTGTTCGTTTGGGTGTCGACTTCGTTCCACTCCCGCTTGGGGATGCTGACGATCAGGACGCCGTTACGGCAGGAAGAGGTGATCTTCTCGCGCTGCATGGTCTCAGAAAGGATGAACGAGCAGGCGAAGCTGCCATAGTTGAATTCCTTCTTCGTGAAGCCGACAGCATCGGTCTCCTGGTTCCAACGGCGGGTACCGGTGATGCGCAGGACATTGTTCTTATCGATGTGTACGCGGCAATTTTCGCGTGAAACGCCAGGAACGCATACCTCGATCTTGAAGGCGCGGTCGGTTTCGAGAATGTTCACCGTGGGAGTCCAGCTGATGAAGTCACGCTCACCGTGACGGGAGAACGGTGAGCCGTTCTTGGTGGACTGCTGAGTGGATTGTTGGGGGACCATCGTGTACTGTCCATCGATCAGGTTGATAGCCGGCTGATAACCATTGGTTGTCTGACCGGAAGTAACGCCGTTGATGGTCGGCTGGATGGTATTGATGGGTTGGATATTGGTCGGGTTGAACGGCGTTCCGTTGTAGTAGTTCGCTGTGTTGGGGATGTAAGCAGGTGTAGCGATCGGATAGTAGCCCTGCTGGATCGGAGAATAGAAATTGTAGGGCTGTTGGAATGCGATCGGCTGCTGGAATGCGTTAAAAGGAACCGGGCTCCACTGAGT
>JBJOMA010000181.1:0-22675 GCA_046052625.1 Bacteroidota bacterium | reverse complement strand
CAATACCGGCACTTACATGCCGTTGTCTGACAAATATACTGCCAGGGTCCCCGTTGCTAACGGGTACATATATAATAGGGAAGCGGAAAGGAATATCCGTAATTATTCCGACGAAGAGTTGAAAGACACCGCTGTGTCCGTTTCGCGGGCTTACCAGGTGTTTGTGGTGGCGAGTTACATACAACGGAATGATTTCTGGAATTCCCAGATTGAACAGATATATATGAATCTCAACGGAGACATGGAGTTGATACCGCGGGTTGGCGATCACACCGTCGTTTTCGGCGACTTCCGGAATCTTGAAGCGAAATTCGACAAGCTCTACCACTTCTATAAGGAAGGTTTGAGTAAAACCGGTTGGAATAAGTATACCACCATCAATTTGAAATACCAGGACCAGGTAGTCTGTACAAAGCGATAATCATGGAGAACGCACCTATCGTCGTAGGATTAGACATCGGCACAACCAAGATCTGTACGATCGTCGGAAGGAAGAACGAACACGGAAAGATCGATATTCTCGGATACGGGAAGGCGGAATCGCTCGGCGTAAGCCGCGGGGTCGTCACCAATATCGGACTGACAATCGATTCCATCCGTAAGTCGCTTCAGGAGGCTTCTGCCAAATCCGGTGTCGATATCGCAAAAGTATTCGTAGGGATCGCAGGACAGCATATCAAAAGTCTTCAGCATCATGGCATGATGACGCGTCGCTCCGGGGAAGATGAAATCACCCAGGAAAATATAGACGCCATCGTCATGGACATGCATAAGCTGGCCATGCCGCCCGGAGAACAGATCATCCATGTGATTCCGCAGGAGTACATAGTTGACAGCGAGACCGGCATCAAGAATCCGATCGGAATGGCCGGAGTTCGCCTGGAAGCCAACTGTCATATCATCACCGGACAGATCACGGCGGTGAAGAACATCAATCGCTGCGTACAGCAATCGGGTCTGTCCATAGAAGGGCTGTTCCTTGAGCCATTGGCGTCCGCTGATTCGGTACTCTCAGCGGCGGAGAAAGAAGCAGGTGTGTGTCTGGTGGACATCGGCGGGGGTACGACTGATATCGCCATCTTTCAGGACGGAGTCATCCGTCACACCGCTGTCATTCCGTTCGGCGGAAATGTCATCACGGAGGATATCAAGGAAGGCTGTTCGATCCTGAAGAACCAGGCGGAGAAGCTGAAAATGAAATTCGGTTCCGCGTTGTCCTCCCCTGATCAGGACAATGAAGTGGTCGCCATTCCCAGTCTCCGAGGCCGTCCGCCCCGCGAGATCCGTGTACGTACACTTTCTTCCATCATCCAGGCCCGGATGGAAGAGATCATCGATTATGTGTTTTATGAAATCGTCCACTCGGGATACGAGAAGAAGCTTATTGAAGGGATCGTCATCACCGGTGGCGGCGCGTTGTTGAAGCATCTTCCGCAGCTGGTCGAATACCGCACCGGTAAGGATACGCGAATCGGCTATCCGAACGAACACCTTGCTAAAGGCGCCGATGAAGTCAAGAGCCCGATGTTCGCCACGGCGGTCGGGTTGGTGATCAAGGGGTATGAAAAACTGGAGCGTCAGCAGCGACCTGCGACGGGAGAGGAGAACCAGCAAGTTCGGAAGGAAGACCGTAAAGACACCATCGCACAGGCTGATTCCGAAGTTGAAGGACGTTGGTTCGACAGCCTGAGAAGATTCTTCACGGAAGAGGAGGAAGACAAGAAACTCTGATTACGAAACATCTACAATAAAAACACACGAATCATGGAATTCGATCTGCAGCGGGAGAAAACCTCCATCATAAAAGTAATCGGCGTCGGCGGCGGCGGCAGCAATGCTGTCAACCACATGTATATGCAAGGCATCAAGGGTGTGGAATTCGTCGTATGCAATACGGACGACCAGGCACTGAAGATATCTCCGGTTCCGACAAAAATCCAGTTAGGGGAAAGCCTGACACATGGCCGTGGTGCAGGCTCCATTCCGGAAGTCGGCAAGAACGCTGCCATCGAAACCATCGACGAGCTTAAGAAGGTGTTGCTGGATAACACCCATATGGTTTTCATCACCGCCGGTATGGGCGGAGGAACGGGTACGGGCGCTGCACCTGTGATAGCGCAGGCGGCACGAGAGCTTGGTATCCTCACCGTCGCAATCGTCACCCTGCCGTTCGAATTCGAGGGAAAGAAAAGGAAGCAACAGGCTGCAGAAGGAATCGAACAGCTGAAGAAACATGTGGATTCCATCCTGATCATCCGTAACGAACGGTTGCGGGAGATGTTCGGCAACCTCAAGCTGTCACAGGCCTTCTCTCACGCAGACGATGTCCTTACAATCGCTGCAAAAGGTATCGCTGAAATCATTACTGTAACCGGTCATATCAACGTCGATTTCGAGGATGTGAAGACAGCTGTCAAGGATAGCGGAAATGCGATCATGGGTTCCGGTGTCGCGGAAGGCGAGAATCGCTCCATCCGTGCCGTCGAACGCGCACTTGCTTCACCGTTGCTTAACGATGACAACATCAAAGGTGCCCGCTATATCCTGATGAATATTTCTTCCGGCAACAAGGAAGTCACGATGGACGAGATCGGTGATATCACCGACTATATCCAGGAGCAGGCCGGTCTGACCGCAGATATCATCTGGGGTAACTGTTTCGATGAAGCGTTGGATGAAAAACTCAGCGTCACCATCATCGCAACCGGTTTCAAGACCCGCGCAGAGCAAGGACATGAAGCATTTCAGCGGGAGCGTTCGGGTACCAAGGTCTATGTCATGGACGACGAGACCGGTATGAAAAAAGAGGAGAAGTCATCGCTCCCGGTAGCTGAAGCTCCATCATCCGAGCCCGCTTCAATGGAGCCGGTGCTGGTCGTTCCGGGTAAGAATATACAGGATACGGATACCGCCGATCAACAGTTCACGTTTGAATTCAATGTGGCTAAAACCAGTGGATCATCTACTGAGCCTTCCAATGACGATTTCGCACCGGAGATGCAATTGCGCAAGGAAACGGAAGCGGTCAGTGATGTTCCTGACACATCTACGGAAGAGGATGACCAGTTCCGAAAGTCCAGGGAGCGGCTGATGCGATTGAAGTCACTCAACTACCGCCTTGGTAGCGGAAACCTGACGGAGTTGGAGCAGGAGCCTGCCTATAAGCGTAAGAATGTGAAACTGGAGAATCCCCAACACTCCAGTGAATCGAACATTTCACGATATACTCTTTCCACGGAAGACGAAAAGAAAGCGCAGATCAAATCCAACAATTCGTTCCTGCACGACAACGTCGACTGACCTTTTTTCGCGGCTTGCGAACCCTGATCATTCCGCTTCCCCAAGTACTGACCACGTTCGTATTGACGCATCGTCTCAATCCTTGAGCGACGCCCTCCTGTCCCGGGAGGGCTTTTTCATTTATTACCTATTTTTACGGTAAAATAAATCCACCATGACACTGGAAGAGAAAATAAATACGGATCTTAAAACAGCGATGCTTGCCAAGGACGAGCCCACCGTTCGCGGATTACGCGCCATCAAGCAGGCGCTACTTCTCGCAAAAACCTCCGGTGGCGGTTCTGTCACGCCGGAGGACGAAGTGAAGATGCTGCAGAAACTGGTCAAGCAGCGCAAGGAATCGGTCGAAGTCTATGTACAGCAAGGACGTCAGGACCTTGCTAATCCCGAACTGGAGGAAATAGCAGTCATTGAAAAGTACCTGCCCAAGATGATGTCGGAGGACGAAATAGCGGTGGTAGTTCAGGAAGCGATTCGACAGACAGGAGCATCCACTCCCCAGGAGATGGGCAAAGTGATGGGATTGGTAACCAAGCAATTAGCCGGGAAAGCGGATAATAAACTCGTTTCTCAGCTGGTGAAGCAGTTTTTAGGCGCCTAAATGGCGTTTTTTTGACCTCCGTTTGCATATTTCATGTCGAATCTTACCTTTGGACGGTCACCAATCACTTGATTATTAACAACGGTTTGCTTTCTGGTGACAAGTAAGCCGTGAAATCAACCACATTACCACATGAAAACCGGAACTGTAAAGTTCTTCAATGAGTCCAAGGGATTTGGCTTCATTGTGTCAGACGAAACCAAAAAGGATGTTTTTGTACATCACAGCGGACTCCTCGAGAAAGTACGTGAAAATGACCGCGTCGAGTTCGAAGAGATGGAAGGCCGTAAAGGCATCAATGCTGTGAACGTTAAGCGCGTCCAGTAATCTGTCCTCTTCCGGGAAGTTATCGGGAACCTTGAACAGGTTCCCTTTTTTTATGCCTTTTCACCACTCTCACCCCTGTTTTTTTACTTATTTTGGAACTCCTCATTTCCAATGACTCTTTCCAATAGCACAGTAGCGGCAATCGATATAGGCGGTACCAACACCGTATTCGCCTTGATCGACCGCGCCGGAAAAATCCTGGTGAAATCCGCCGTCCCCACCCGTTCCGCAGCCACTCCGGAGGAATATGTGGCAGGTATCGCCGAGGAGCTGAAACGGATGAGCAGGGGAATCAGGATGGAAGGCGTAGGCATCGGTGCGCCGAACGGAAATTATTTCAACGGCACCATCGAATTCGCTCCTAATCTTCCCTGGCGGGGAGTGATCCGCCTGGCAGAGCTGTTCCGTCAGCAACTGGAAGTCCCCGCATTTGTCACTAATGATGCTAATGCCGCTGCATTGGGAGAGCTATACTTCGGAGCTGCCCGCCGGATGCGTGATTTCATTTTCATAACACTCGGTACCGGTCTTGGAAGCGGAATAGTCGTGAACGGTGATCTCGTATATGGTCATGACGGTTTCGCGGGAGAACTCGGCCATACGATCATCCAACAGAACGGCCGTGACTGCGGTTGTGGCCGAAGAGGCTGTCTCGAGCAGTATTGTAGTGCATCCGGCCTGGTAAAGACCTATATTGAATTGCTCCGCAATACGAATCCGGAAGAACCGGAGAACATCCCTTCCGAGCATATTACATCCAAATGGGTCTTTGACAAGGCGATGAGCGGTGACGAAAACGCTTTCGCTACGTTCAATTACACCGGTGAACTTCTTGGATTGGCGCTCGCCAACAGCGTGGCTTATACGAGCCCGGAGGCGATCTTCCTATTCGGTGGACTCGCCAATTCCGGTGAATTGCTTTTTAAGCCGACCCGTCTGAGTTTTGAAAAAAATCTGTTATCCATCTATAAAGGAAAAGTGAGTCTGCTACCTTCCGGTCTGCCGGAAAACGACGCTCCGCTGCTGGGCGCCGCTTCACTGGCATGGAATGAACTCGAGAAAAAATGAAACGTACCCGTTTGATCCTCTTACTTAACATCTGCGCTTTGTTCGTCGCTACGATTGCCGGCGCCGCGGACCTTCATCAACGCTATCCTGTCATACCATGGCCTGACTCCGTCCTGGAGCGCTCCGGAAGTTTTAGGATCGAAGCCGGTACCGAGATCCTGCTTTCGCATGATAGCATACGTAATGATGCGGAACTCTTCAATGACTACCTGCAGAAGCAGTATGGGCTGCGGCTCAAGGTCAGGACAACTAAGCGTGCCGCAAGAGGAGCGATCTTTCTTGCCGCTCAGCCTAATCGCACGGGACCGGTTGGCTCGTACGATTTATCCGTTACAGAAGGACAACTGACCGTCCGTGGAAACGGATTGTCCGGTGTGTTTTTCGGATTGCAGACCGTTTGTCAGTTGTTGCCGGCCGGAAAGACGGATCAGTTGGATATTCCATGTGTCGAAATATGGGACCGGCCGCGTTTCGCCTGGAGAGGAATGCACTTGGACGTCAGCCGGCATTTTTTTCCTGTTTCATTCGTCAAGCGTTATATCGATCACATTGCACGTTACAAGATGAACTTGTTTCACTGGCATCTGACCGATGATCAGGGCTGGCGCATCGAGATAAAGCGATATCCTGAATTGCAACAGGTCAGTGCGTACCGGAATGGCACACGCATCGGTCATTACAGTTCCGTACCCGAAGCATACGATACTGTCCGCTATGGCGGCTATTATACACAGGAGGAAGTCAGGGAGGTGGTCGCTTACGCTGCTGAGCGACACATCACCGTCCTTCCGGAGATAGAGATGCCCGGTCATGCGCTTGCTGCACTCGCCGCTTATCCGCAGCTGTCGTGTACCGGAGGACCGTTTCAGGTGGCCAGGACGTGGGGGGTCTTCCAGGATGTCTATTGTCCCAAAGAGGCTACGTTCGAGTTTCTTCAGAACGTGTTGGATGAAGTTTGTGCGCTCTTCCCCGGCGAGTATGTGCATATCGGCGGTGATGAATGTCCTAAGGATCGTTGGAAGACGTGTACACATTGTCAGGCATTGATCAGAGAGAATAATCTCAAGGACGAACACGAGTTGCAAAGTTGGTTCGTGCAACGTATCGAACGGTATCTTCATTCTAAAGGCAAACGCATGATCGGTTGGGATGAGATCCTGGAGGGAGGGCTCTCCAAAGACGCCACTGTCATGTCGTGGCGCGGCTATCAGGGCGGTATCGATGCCGCCAAGCTCGGCAACGATGTCGTGATGACACCGACTTCGTATTGCTATTTCGATTATTACCAGTCGCGGAACCCCGGAGAACCGCTGGCGATCGGCGGATTCCTGCCGCTCGATAAAGTTTACCGTTTCGAGCCGGTTCCGGATGTGCTTTCTCCGGAAGAGGCTAAACACATTCTCGGTGTTCAGGCGAACATGTGGACAGAATATATTCCTGAAGATTCCAAGGTCGAATACATGGTACTCCCTCGCATGTGCGCCTTGGCGGAGGTCGCATGGACCCGTCCGTCGTCGAGGAATTACGATGCATTCGTCACCCGGCTGATTTCGCATTTCAAGATGTTGGGTTACCTGGGCATCAACTATTCCAAAGCCGTATTCGATGTCGAGTCCGTAGTCATGCCGAATCAGGGACGAGGTATTTCCGTGGAATTGTCCACGCCTTATAAGTCGGGTTCGATCCGCTACACCACCAACGGGAAAGATCCCGATGCGAACTCTCGGATCTATTCGGCTCCCTTCAAGATGGACCAGTCCATGTACATCCAGTCGGCCGTCTTCGACGGGACTGAACGCATCGGTAACGTACTTCAACAGGTGTTCAAAGTGAATTACGCCACAGGCAAGGAAATTGCATTGAAGTACAAGCCCAATGAAGAGTACTGTCGGGGCGGCGGATTCACACTGGTGAACGGGATCACCGGCGCACTTCCCTGGAACGGTGCCGACTGGCTGGGATTCCGCGGCGATCCGCTCGACGCGACCATCGACCTCGGACAGTCCATCCCTATTTTCAAAGTAGGACTTGATGCCCTTTCCGATGAGGGAAGTTGGATCCATTATCCGAAAAGCATCGAGGTGTTCCTGAGTGAAGACGGAAAGGAATTCGTTCCTTTTGGAAAATTGGAAGGAGAAAAGTTGGATCCGACCCGTCGTCTGGCGATCATCAAGACCGATCGGGTGAATGCAAGGTATGTACGTGTCGTAGCGGAAAATGCAGGCATCATTCAGGAAGGAAAGCCCGGAGCCGGGAATCCTGCATGGTTATTCGCCGATGAAATAATCATTGAATGAAAAACATGTTATCATGAGTCTGCGAACCCGTAGAAATTTTATCCGTCAATCTGCGCTGCTCACCGGCTTGATTGCTTTGCGTCGTCCTGCAGACGCTTCTTCCCTGACCGGATGGTCGGTGCAGCCCGCTTCCGGCGGTCCGATTGTGTTATCTACTTGGAATCATGGCGTGCCTGCGAATGCGGCCGCCTGGGAAGTGCTTCAGAAAGGCGGCAGGGCACTGGATGCCGTAGAGGCCGGCGTACGTGTGCCGGAGGCGGATCCCAATGTGACTACCGTAGGACTTGGCGGATTTCCGGATCGGGACGGACGGGTGACCCTGGATGCCTGCATCATGGATGAATACGCCAACTGCGGCTCCGTAGCCTGTATCGAACATATCGTCCACCCGATATCGGTCGCCCGCCGTGTCATGGAGAAAACCCCGCACGTGATGTTGGTTGGAGAAGGAGCGTTGAAGTTCGCGCTCGATCAGGGATTCAAGAAAGAGAAACTGTTGACACCCGAGGCGGAGCGGAATTGGAAAGAGTGGTTGAAGAATTCCGAGTACAAGCCGGTTGTCAACTGGGAGAACCATGACACCATCGGTATGATCGCTCTTGACGCGAACGGCAATCTTTCCGGTGCCTGTACCACCAGCGGAATGGCTTTTAAGATGCACGGAAGGGTAGGCGATTCACCGATCATCGGTGCAGGCTTGTATGTGGATAATGAAATCGGTGCAGCGACTTCCACCGGTGTCGGTGAAGAAGTGATCCGTATCTGTGGATCTCACCTCGTCGTCGAACTGATGCGGCAGGGCTTATCACCGACAGAAGCATGCCGGGAAGCTGTCATGCGGATCGTCAAGAAACAACCGGAACGTTCAAAGCAGCTTCAGGTGGGATTTCTTGCGCTGAATAAGAGCGGAGAATTCGGTGCGTTCTGTCTTCAGAAAGGATTCAATTTCGCCGTGAAGTCGGCGCAGCACGACAATTCACTTTTCGACAGCAAAAGTCATTACTGAACGTGAGTCGGGTACTGATAGAAGTGGCGTGTACCAATATGGTGTCGGTCAGGGCGGCCATCGAGAGCGGGGCTGACCGTATCGAATTGTGTGCGGCGCTGGGTGTCGGCGGTATCACGCCTTCCGATGGTTTCATCCGTGAAGCGTTGGAGAAGTCATCGGTGCCCGTCTTTGTCATGATTCGTCCTCGTGAAGGGGATTTCCTTTACAGCTCCGAAGAACTCGAGATCATGCTAAAGGATGTTGCCATGTGCCGCTCAGCCGGCGTTCCCGGAATCGTTACCGGAATGCTGACTAAGGACGGTGAGATCGATAAGGAAAAGGCAAAACGAATTATGGAGGCGGCCGGTGACATGTCCGTGACCTTTCACCGTGCTTTCGATCTGTCTGCCGATGCGATGCAATCCCTTTCTGACCTTGTCGGACTTGGTTTCCATCGGCTGCTCACTTCGGGCATGGCCGCTTCCGCCCCTGTCGGAGCAGATTGCATCCGTGAACTGGTTGTGAAGTCGGACGGAAAAATAACCGTCATGGCCGGTGCTGGAGTGCGCCCCGATAATGTCGCCTCGTTGGTCCGTAGTACCGGAGTACGTGAGGTGCATCTTTCCGGAAAGGTCATGATGAAGAGTGGCATGTCCTTCCGTCGTGATCACCTTGCCATGGGAACGCCCGATACGGATGATTACCTGCTGCCTGTCACCGATGCGGCTATCATACGTGCACTTCGGAAAGAACTCGATGCCTTGTGAAAACCCCTCTGCTCCGCCTTTTTCTTCTCGCATTTTTGCTGTTCATGCAGTCTGCATCAACGGATGCATCCGAAGTCCATTCCCGACTTTCGAATCGGTGGGAATTCCGGAGGGTCGGTGATTCCCGTTGGATTCCGGCAACCGTTCCCGGCAATTGTTATACCGATCTCTTAAGCAATGCCATTATTCCTGATCCATTCATCGCGGATAATGAAAAGGGTGTCCAATGGATCGATACCTGCAGTTGGGATTATCGCACTGTATTCATGCCGGATGAAAAGCTGCTAAGTTGTCGTAACCGCCTGCTGCAATTCGACGGTATCGATACCTATGCCGAGGTTTTCCTTAATGGAAAAAAAATCCTTTACGCCGACAACATGTTCCGGATTTGGGAGGTGGATGTCACCGATTTCTTGCTGCGAGGCCCGAATGAACTCTTGGTCCGTTTCTCTCCGGCCATGAAGAAAGCAGCAGAAGCCGCTGCTGCCTATCCGCAAAAGCTTCCCGGCGGCGACAGGGTCTTTACACGTAAGGCGGCCTTTCAGTGGGGTTGGGACTTCGGTCCGAAGTTCCTCGGATGCGGTATCTGGAAAGAAGTGCGTCTGGTTGGAAGGAGCGGGTTGAATATCACTGATGTCTGTGTGAAAGAAACCCGCTTCAAAGGAAAGGATGCCCTTTTGAAAATTGAATTGGCCGTGGACGGAGCGCAAGCGAGCGATGCCACGGTTGAAGTTGTCACGGAAAACGATGTACAACCCGTGTTGACTCAACGGGTAAAATTATCGGCCGGGAACAATAAAATCGCTGTACGTCTGCCGGTTCGTCGTGTCAAACGGTGGTTTACACACCAGCTCGGGAATCCGTTCTGTTACGATTTCCGGCTCAGTGTCAGAACATCAGCCGGAGACTCAGCTGTTCGGAAATTGACTTATGGAATACGTGAGCTGGAGTTGGTACAGCAGAAAGACAGTATCGGAAGGAGTTTCTTTTTCCGCCTGAACGGAATTCCGGTTTTCATGAAGGGCGCTAACCTTGTACCGCCGGATCATTTCGTGCATCGGATTGACAGTGCCACACAGGCTCGACTGATTGCCGATGCGCGGTCATCAAATTTCAACATGATAAGGATCTGGGGCGGAGGAATCTATCCGGACGACCGCTTCTATGAATTGTGCGACCGGAACGGAATACTTGTCTGGCAGGACTTCATGGCGGCCTGTTCGATGATTCCTGCTGACAAGTCCTTCCTTGTTAATATGCGTGAGGAAGTCCGGCAGCAGGTAGTACGACTTCGGAATCATGCATCGCTGGCAGTCTGGTGCGGCAACAACGAGTGTGACGAAGGCTGGCACAATTGGGGTTGGCAAAAAGAATTCGCCTATTCGGCTTCTGACTCGGCTGCTGTCTGGCACGATTATCTACGGGTTTTTCATGAGATGATACCGGAGGTGCTGAAGCAGGAAGATCCCTCCCGCAGCTATTGGCCAAGTTCCCCTTCTATCGGATGGGGCCGTCCCGCCAGTCTTCGCTCCGGCGATGCACATTATTGGGGTGTCTGGTGGGGACATGAGCCTTTTTCTGTGTATGAAAAGAAAACCGGCCGGTTCATGACGGAGTACGGTTTTCAGGGGATGCCCGCAATGAAATCCGTCCAATCGTTTCTGGGAGGTAAAACTCCGGAGTTGTCCGATCCAGCGTTGAAGGCCCATCAAAAGCATCCTACCGGTTTTGAAACCATACGGGAATACATGGAGCGGGATCATACGTTTCCGGCCGACTTCAGGAATTACGTGTACCTGTCCCAGTTCGTGCAGCGGGAAGGCATCTGCTCCGCCATCGCCTCTCATCGCCGTCAACGCGCGCGTTGCATGGGCACGCTGTACTGGCAGTTCAACGATTCGTGGCCGGGCATCTCCTGGAGCAGCAGGGATTATTACGGCAGATGGAAGTCGCTTCAATATGCCATGCAGGATGTCTATTCTACGCTCTTCATCACTACAGTAGCGGACGACCGGAAGGTCGATATTCATGTAGTATCGGACTCTACGGGTGATTTTCTGGCACGGATGGAATTACGATTGATAGACGTTTACGGTAATCTGCGCTGGTCTGAAATCGTTCCTGCCGACATCAGGGCAGGCGCCAGTTCATTGGTCTGCACCCGGGATTTCAGACGAATTGTGAAGGATGCGGATACAGTGAATGTAATTCTGAATACCCGTATCTTCAAAGGGGATGCTGTCGTTGCGGAACGCAATCATTACTTCTGTCAAAACCGTAATCTGAATCTTGTCAAGCCCGCGATGACGGTCCGTACCATTACATCCGACGACGGAGTTCCCCGGATAGAGTTGAAAAGTTCCTCTTTCATACGCTGCCTCGAGGTCTCCTTGCGGGATGATCCTTCCCTGTTCGACAAGAATTATTTCGATATGTTTCCGGGCGAACGCTATGTGCTTACGCTCACTTCGGGCACATTGACCTCCGCTGAATCCGGCGAAATACACTTCCGTTCTCTGATAGACACCTTCTGATCCATGAAAAAAATCAACATCTGGTTTTCCTTTTTCCTACTGCTCTCTGTTCAGGTTTCCGCACAAAGCAACGGACTTTCTTCCTATGTCAATCCGTTCATCGGAACCGGCGGGGCGGGGCATACCTATCCCGGTGCGACGCTTCCGTACGGAATGGTGCAATTATCTCCGGATACACGGATAGACGGAAGCTGGGAGGGCTGCAGCGGTTACCATCATTCCGACTCCGTCCTGTATGGTTTCACCCACACCCACTTGAGCGGTACCGGCTGTTCGGACTACGGTGATATTTTGTTGCTGCCTTTTACAGGCGACAGCATGCCTAAGAAAGGGGCAGGGGTACGCTTTGACCATGAAGACGAGAAAGCTGCGCCGGGATTATATTCCGTCCTGCTTAAAGATGAACAGATACGCGTCGATCTGACAGCAACCGTACGTACCGGCCTCCACCGGTATGAGTTCCCTCACACAGGAAAAAAGAACGTGCTGATCGATCTGCTGCACCGTGATCGTCTGCTCGACGGCGAGCTCCGCATCTTAAGCGATACACGGATTGAAGGTTACCGCCGGTCGGCCACCTGGGCATCGAATCAGCTGGTCTATTTCTGTATCGAGTTCGATCATCCTTTTTCTGTTTCCGGCGAATCCGGCAAAGGTTTTCCGGTCGTATTCAGAAAAGACAACGCCCGTATATCCGTCCGTTTTAACGGTGACTACTCGGAGGTGAAGGCGCGGGTCGGACTGTCATCCGTCAGTGCGAAAAATGCCTGGATGAACCTGACTGCTGAATCAGCCGGATGGGATTTTCAGGATGTCGCAATGCGGGCACGGAACGAATGGAACAAGGAGTTGGGACGCATTGAAATCAGCGGTGCGACGCAGGAACAATTCACAGTTTTCTATACCGCGCTCTATCATTGCATGGTTGTGCCCAATATTTACAGCGACGTGAACGGACAGTATCGCGGGCGCGACGGAAAGGTGCATAAGGCCGACGGATACACGCACTACACCGTATTTTCACTCTGGGACACTTTCCGGGCCTGGCATCCGTTGATGACACTGATCGACCGGAAGCGGACACTGGATTACATCCGGACGTTTCTTGCCCAGTATCAACAGGTCGGTTTGTTGCCGGTATGGGAACTTTCATCGAATGAGACCGAGTGTATGATCGGCTATCATTCCATACCGGTCATCGTCGATGCATGGATGAACGGAATACGCGGTTTCGATGAGAAGCTTGCATTAGAAGCTATGCGTAAAAGTGCTGAAAGCCGCGACCGCTTCGGCTTGGGAGCATATATCGACGGAGGAAGGATCACCATCGACGACGAGCATGAGTCCGTCTCCAAAACACTGGAGTACGCATTTGACGATTGGTGCATTGCACGTTTTGCAGCCGCCATAGGCGACTCAGCCGTTTACAGGGAATACATCCGTCGCTCGCAGTCCTGGAAAAACCTCTTTGACTTCCAGACCGGGTTCATCCGCCCGGTGAAGAATGGAGGCTGGCTCGAACCTTTTGATCCGTATGAAGTCAACAATAACTTTACGGAAGCCAATGCCTGGCAGTACACCTTTTTTGTTCCTCAGGATATTCCGGGTCTTATGAAAGGACTGGGTGGTCCTGCTGCCTTCGCTGCAAAACTGGATGACCTTTTTTCTGCCGATACTTCCACCACTGGTCGAGACCAGGCCGACATCTCCGGACTGATCGGTCAGTATGCACATGGCAACGAACCCAGCCACAACATGGCGTACCTGTATGACTACGCGGGCCAGCCTTGGAAGACACAGGACCGTGTTCGGCAGATTCTTGACGGATTCTACAGGAATGATCCGGATGGACTGATCGGCAACGAGGACTGTGGCCAGATGAGCGCATGGTACGTGTTGAGTTCACTTGGTATCTACCCCGTGACACCAGGCAGTGGATATTATGCTGTCGGCACACCGCTCTTTCCGCAGGTGACCATCCGCCTTGAAGATGGGAAGGAACTTCGTATGCTGGCTGATGAACCCTCTCCGGCTAATCATTACGTCACATCCCTCGCTGTCAACGGCCGTGCACTTACAAGTCCTTTTATTTATCATAAGGATCTTGTTTCCGGTGGTGCAGTCGTCTTTTCAATGGCACCTTCGCCGGATCAGCAATGGGGATTGAGTACGTTCCCGCATCCGTCGGTCCAGCCGGCCGAGGAGATCCTGCTGACACCTTTGCTGAAAGCTCCTCGCAACACCTTTATCGACAACATGGATGTCGTCATCCTGTCGAATTGCGATTCCATTTTTTATACTACCGACGGTTCGAAACCGACATTGAAGTCCCAACGGTATTCGGGTGCGGTACGGATCAGGTATACGTGTACCCTTCAGGCAATCGCTTACAGGAACGGACGACCCAGCAGCGTCTCTTCTGCATCGTATTTCAAGCTGCCGCACCCCGACTGGAAAGTGAATCTCACCGGGAACTATACACCGCAGTATTCAGCCGGTGGTCCTGACGGATTGATCAACGGAATCCGGGGGAGCGTCAACTGGAGAAAGGGTGATTGGCAGGGCTATCAAGGACAGGATTTTGAAGCGGTCATCGATATGGGTAGTATCCGCGAGATACGGACCCTCGTTGCCGGATTCCTGCAGGATGTACGCCCGTGGATTTTCTTTCCGAAGGAAGTCGTTTTCTACCTGTCGACTGACGGATTCAACTACAACGAGGCAGCTCGTGTCAAGAATGAAGTGTCCGACCGTGAAACGAAAGCCATGACCATGGATTTCCGGAAAACGATCACGACCACACAGGCGCGTTATGTAAAAGTGAAAGCGGTCAATTACGGCAAGCTGCCCGACTGGCATCCCGGAGCGGGTTATCCTGCATATATTTTCGTGGACGAGATTATCGTCCGTTGAAAAAGGCCAGTACGGCAGGATCCCGACTTGTTCGGATTGTCAGTAGTTGTAGTATTTGGAATCCCATTGCATGTCGCTGAAGCGCTTGTCATAGCTGAACGCCAGCCATAAGCTGATGCCGGACAGCCCGATGAACAAGTGGATCATGAACCAGATACGCAGGTAGATTTCGCTTTCAACATTGAAAACGTGCAATAGTTGGGTAGGCAGCAGGAAGGAGCCCAGGAAACAGACGGCCCACATGGCGATAAAATAATTGCTGAAACGCTGCAGTGGCCATGCCAACAGACGGCGGTGCCAGCGAAGGTCCTGTCCCCATTTATGGATGAGATAATACCGACCGTCAGTCAGCTCGGCGAACAGGAGCGGATCCTTATTTATGTTCTCCAATTCGAACAGCCGGTCAGGTGCAACAATCCGGAAGGCGCCGATCCGGATGCCGTACTGCTTTTCAAACGCGTGGATGCGTGTAATAGCCTCGTAGGGGAACTCAGATTTGAAGTAACCGGAGTCAAGAAACCGTAAGCGATACCGTATGCAGATGTTTCGGATCTGATCGATTGTGAACACCCTTTCTTCGTCCGCTGCGGTCAGGGAAACCGTCTGCGACAGCTCCGGACGTTTTAGGCGTTGCAGGACATCCGCATCACGTTCCGCACTTTCGGCAAGTAGCTGGTGGGCGGAATCGATGAGGCGACGTTCACGCGTTTTTTCCAGAATAAGTTGCTTTTCAAGGTTGACGGGCTCGAACAGTCTCATGGCTTGTTGAAGAGAAGAATGAGTTATACGAATATACTGCCTAGTACCACCGGAAAGCAATACCTGACGGCGGCTTCCCGGCTATTTACATTTATAACACTCATTCCCCGTTATTGTTATCGGTTCGCTGTACCCCCAGGTCGTCAGCAATCTCCCCTGGCCTGGCAGTAAAAAAAGAAGGCCGTCCGGTATCGGACGGCCTTCGAGGGAAAAGGAGTGGATCTTAGTAGTCCATTCCGCCACCCATACCACCCGGCATAGCCGGCATGGCGGGTTTATCTTCCTTGATTTCAGCCAATACACACTCGGTGGTGAGGAGCATGCCGGCAATAGAAGCGGCATTTTCCAGGGCCACACGGGTCACTTTAGCAGGGTCGATGACACCGGCCGTGTACAGGTTTTCATATTTGTCGGCACGGGCGTTGTAGCCGTAATCATCCTTGCCTTCGCGGACCTTCTGAACGACGATGGAACCTTCCATGCCGGCATTAGCCACGATCTGACGCAGCGGCTCTTCAAGGGCACGCTTGACGATCGCGATACCGGTTGTTTCGTCCTCGTTCTCTCCGGCCATCTTGTCCAACGCGTTGATCGTACGGATGTAAGCGACGCCTCCGCCGGGGACGATACCCTCTTCGACGGCGGCACGGGTGGCGTGCAACGCGTCATCGACGCGGTCTTTCTTCTCTTTCATTTCCACTTCCGTCGGTGCGCCGACGTAGAGCACTGCTACGCCGCCTGCCAGCTTGGCCAGGCGCTCCTGAAGCTTCTCCCGGTCATAGTCGGAGGTGGTGGTTTCGATCTGGGCCTTGATCTGGTTCACACGTGCGGTGATGTCGGTCTTCTTACCGGAACCGCCTACGATGGTCGTGTTGTCCTTGTCGATCGTGACCTTCTCGGCGCGGCCGAGGTAAGAAAGGTCGGCGTTATCGAGTTTGAAACCGCGCTCTTCGCTGATCATCGTACCGCCGGTCAGGATGGCGATGTCCTCGAGCATGGCCTTACGGCGATCGCCGAAGCCGGGAGCCTTTACAGCTGCCACTTTCAGGGAGCCGCGGATCTTGTTGACTACGAGGGTGGCCAGTGCTTCTCCGTCGATGTCTTCGGAGATGATAAGCAACGGACTGCCTGTCTGTACCTGCTTTTCGAGGATCGGAAGCAGCTCCTTCATCGAGGAGATCTTCTTGTCGTAGATCAGGATGTGCGGACGCTCGAGAACGGCCTCCATCTTGTCGGCGTTGGTCACGAAATACGGAGAGATGTAGCCGCGGTCGAACTGCATGCCTTCCACGATCTCAACCGTTGTCTCGGTGCCTTTGGCTTCCTCTACTGTGATGACACCTTCTTTTTTCACTTTCGCCATCGCATCGGCGATGAGTTTTCCGATTTCCGCGTCGTTGTTTGCGGAGATGGTGCCCACTTGCTCGATCTTCTTGTTGTCATCACCGACCTTCTTGCTCATCTTCTGGAGCGTATCGACGACTTTCTCTACAGCTTTGTCAATGCCGCGCTTGAGGTCCATCGGATTGGCACCGGCAGCGACGTTCTTCAGACCGGCGGTAACGATTGCCTGTGCGAGAACCGTGGCGGTGGTGGTACCGTCACCTGCGACATCCGCGGTCTTGGAAGCGACTTCCTTCACCATCTGTGCACCCATGTTCTCGATCGGGTCCTTGAGTTCGATTTCCTTTGCGACGGATACGCCGTCCTTAGTGATCGAAGGAGCGCCGAATTTCTTATCGATGATGACGTTGCGGCCCTTGGGACCGAGCGTTACTTTCACTGCATTCGCCAACGCGTCTACACCTTTCTTCAGTTTCTCGCGTGCGTCGATGTTGAATGTGATTTCTTTTGCCATGTTGTTTCGTTATTGAATCTTGATTTATTGGAATCGGTTGGATGATATCAAAGGACAGCGAAGATGTCGCTTTCACGCATGATGAGATATTCCCGGCCTTCAATGGTGATTTCCGTACCGGCGTATTTTCCATAGAGGACGCTGTCGCCGACCTTTACGGTAAGGGGTTCGTCTTTTTTACCGGCACCTACGGCTACGATCTTGCCGCGCTGGGGCTTCTCTTTCGCGGTGTCAGGAATGATGATTCCCCCCGCTGTTTTCTCTTCTGCCGGTGCTGCTTCAACCAGCACGC
The DNA here is from genome assembly GCA_046052625.1 of Bacteroidota bacterium. Taxonomy (GTDB): domain Bacteria; phylum Bacteroidota; class Bacteroidia; order AKYH767-A; family 2013-40CM-41-45; genus Pollutiaquabacter. The sequence goes on along the minus strand of JBJOMA010000181.1, from coordinate 4,971 downwards.
GGTCTGCCAAAGGCTTAAGACTTACTTTGCTCATTTCGATATTGATTTAAGGTTAGAGTAGATAAGTTTATATTACGCAAAGCCGGATTCAGGTCCGACGGCCATGACTGTCAGGAATTGTGCCAAGGCTCCTGTAAACATTCGTTTATGTCATTATTTCGCACTTTCTGCCAACTTTTCGGGTAAGGCACCCGGTTTTCAGTGACATCCTGACACCGGTTGATACGGGCACTTTCCATTGCTATATGAAACGCGAAATGCCGTCGGGGACGGCATTTCGGAATCTTTGCAGAACGTCGGTTACTTGCCGGCGGGTGCCGGTTGTGCCGAAGGTTGTTGCGCCGGTTGGGGCGCGGCCGGAGCCGGTTGGGCAGCAGGCGCTGTACTAGCGTTGTCAATCTGCTCCTGCATGCTGGAACCGCCGGATTGCACTTCGTTTGCCGCAGGCAACGAGAAGGAGGCCGCAAGGCACAATACAACCAACGTGATGGCGAGACCCCAGGTCAGTTTTTCGATGAAATCAGAGGTTTTTTTGACTCCCATCAGCTGATTGGCACCGATGATACCGGTCGCAATGCCGCCACCCTTGGGGTTTTGGACGAGAACGACTAGTACGAGAAGGACACATACCAGGACGATGAGGACGGTAATGGCTGTAAACATGGCTTAAAGGTCTTCGGAACCGGAGTCCGGCCGTTGGTCTAATTTCTTGATAAGGGCCGCAAAGTAAGCTTTTTTTTCCGGATGAAGCAAGCTTAATTGCTGGTAGCACCACCGGGCTTTCTGGAGATTGCCTTGATCGGCATAAATCGCAGCGAGTGTCCCCGAAACCAGATCGTCGTGTTCCTCCACGCTTCGCCGGGCCTGTACGATCGGACTGAAGAATTCCGCTTTGGGCTGCGGAACGATACGAGGTGCATTACGGATGAAATCATCAATGATCGCTTCTGATCGCTTGTCCGCGCTTTCCTCCGTGGTCTCGGGCTGTGCAGGATGCTCGTCGGACCGCACTTGGCTGACCGCTTCCTCTTCGGCCGTCACTTCTTCAAACTGCCCGAAGCCTTGCCGGCTGTTTCTGCGAAGCCAGGAAAAGAATCCGCCGATGCCGGCCGTAGCCTCCGTTTCAGCAGACTTCACCGGCTCTGTGTTTGCAGGAACGGCAGGTACTATCTCCGGTAGTTTTTCCAGTTCCTGTAAGAAGGAATCTTCAAAGGCATGCCCTAATTCCATTTCCCGGAAGAAGGCTTCTTCATCTTGAGAGAGCGGATCCGACAACATGAATACGTCCTTCTCCACCTGTTGAGGTGCCGCGGATTCCCCAGAAGTATCGGCGGGCTCCGAATCCGGTTGCGACGGTTTAGGTGTAGCCGTCGGGCGCGCAAACAGGTCTTCCAGTCGACGTCTTACCAGGTCGTGCCGGTCTCCCATAAGGGCATACGCCGCTGAAACGGTTTCGGGTACGTCTTCGTCCATGGACGGGTGGATCGTGTTTCTGGACGGACGGTTGGAGGGCAACGGCACTTTCTCCTGAACGGGAATGCCGGCCATGTTCAATCGCTCAGCGAACGGGCTGTCGGTTTGTTCTTCAGCGGAAGAACCGGCTGTAACGGGAAACAACGGATCTTCAGTGACGAACGGGGAAGGCTCGGCATCGGTACGGAAGACGGACGTGGACACGACAGACGGCTGTGCCCGGCCGTTGATGAGATTGTAAAGCGCGATCCGGTCAGGGACTGCTACCGCAGTCCGTTTCAGTTGGCTCTCATACGAAACATGGTCCTGACGGTGCATCGAAGCACTCAACAGCATGTGACCGGTCTGGCAATACGGATGATCGCGTACGAATTCCTGCAGCAAGGTCAGCTCCGAAGCGGCTGATGTGCCCTTCGCTTCAATGAGATCGTGGAAGCGACGATAGTCCATTACCAGTTGATGAATGCCTTGTTGAAGATATCGTCGATGAGCTGGTCCGTCACTTCCTTCACCAGCTGGTCTTCGATCGAACTCAGGTTAGCCTGGCTGTCGTAATCGGTGAATCGGGTGAAGGATGTTTCAAAGTTATTCTTTTCGTCTTTCAGATTCGTGAAGGTCATGTTCACGGTGATCGAAAGACGGTTCCTCGCTGCGGTCTCGTTCGGAAGTATTACTTGCGGCGTGATAGTATACGCGGTGATCGTACCTTCGAAAATCACATCACCGTTACGGTCGATCGGAGTAAGGCTGGTCTGAGAAACGAATTTCTCCTTCAGCTTTTCCGTGAAGGCTTGCCCGAGGGTCGGTGGACCCAAAGCCGCCGTCTTGTTGGTGTATTTCACCGTAACGGTTTTCACCTCGGGCGAAATGGAAGCACCCGACATGGAGTACTTCACCGAGCAGCCGGCCAGATAAAGGACCGGGATCAGAGCGATCAGAAGCCGTTTGAAGTGTCTCATGTGTTGTAAGTTCCCTTTCAGTCGTCCGTTCGATTATAGATGTGGGATTCAGCGGATGTCGTATTCGTTCATTTTCCGATAAAGGGTCCGTTCGGAAATACCCAATTCCCGGGCTGCAAGCTTGCGCTTTCCTTTGTGTTTTTCAAGTGCTTTTTTAATGAATTCCTTTTCCCTGCTTTCGAGCGAAAGCGATTCTTCCACCTCCACGTGCGGTTGTACCGGTTGCAGGGTCACGCTTCCGGCAGGTACGGCGGGCGTGTGGATCACAATCGACGGATCGGTGGTCGGTATCACTTGGGTCCTGTTGCCGTCCGGATGAATCTGGTCAAGGATGCCCGCATACCGTTCGCGCCACGAGGGGTCTCCGTTGTTCTGGATGATCTCGTTGATCAGCAGTTTCATGTCATTCACGTCTTTCTTCATTTCGAAGAGGACCTTGTAGAGCAATTCGCGCTCGGAGAATTCCTGCGCGGTTTTGGCTCCGTCCCGCAGCAGGACCGGTGCGGTGGTCAGCGGGGCAGGAGGGAGGTAGTGGAACAGCGTCTCTCCGTTGATGTCACGTTTCTTCTCGAGAATGGAAAGCTGTTCGGTGATGTTCTTCAGCTGGCGGATATTTCCGGGCCAGCGGTACTGCGTCAGTATGTTGACAGCGTCTGCGGTCAGGGTAATGGTGGGTACGCGGTATTTTTCTGCAAAGTCGCTCGCGAATTTCCGGAAGAGCAGGTGGATGTCCTCCGGCCGGTCGCGCAGCGGAGGGATGCGGATGGGGACCGTGTTCAGGCGATAATACAGGTCCTCGCGGAAGCGTCCCTGCTCGATGGCCTGAAGCATATCGACGTTGGTGGCACCGACGATGCGTACGTTGGTCTTCTGCACTTTGGAAGAACCCACCTTTATGAATTCGCCTGTCTCAAGGACACGGAGCAGACGGACCTGGGTGTTCAGGGGTAATTCGCCGACTTCGTCAAGGAAAATGGTTCCACCGTTGGCCACTTCGAAATATCCTTTTCTGGCCTCGTGTGCTCCGGTGAAAGCACCCTTTTCATGCCCGAAGAGTTCCGAATCGATCGTTCCTTCGGGAATGGCACCGCAGTTCACCGCGATGAACGGACCGTGCTTGCGAGGACTGAGCTGGTGGATGATCTGCGGAAATACCTCCTTGCCTACGCCGCTTTCTCCGAAAATCAATACGCTGATCTCAGTAGCCGCTACTTGCTTTGCGACATTGATCGCATGCTCGAGCTGGGGTGAGTTGCCGATTATGCCGAAGCGGTTCTTGATATCGTGGACGGTCATGGGAAGTTGAGGGTTGCGGGCGTTTCCGCCGTAGGGGAGCGAAGGAGGATTGCGGGTTGCAGCAACGGATCTCAGGCTACCGCATCCCCGATAAGCGTGGCGGAGGTGCAGTCGGTTACCATGACATTGACGTAATCACCGGGCTGGTACTTGCCTTTCGGGAATACGATCACTTTGTTCTCGGAATTCCTGCCGGAAAGATGCGCCTTGGATCGCTTGGAGGTCGCCTCCACCAGCACACGGTGGACCTTGCCGACGTGCTTCCGGTTGCTAATTAGCGACAAGCGGTTCTGCAAATCAATGATTTCCGTCAGCCGACGCGTCTTCACCTCTTCAGCGATGTCATCCGGGAATTTCCGTGCGGCCAGTGTGCCGGGACGTTCCGAATATTTGAACATATATGCGTAATCATAGCCGGCCCATTCCATCAGGGAAAGTGTTTCCCGGTGTTGGTCCTCCGTCTCTCCGCAGAAACCGGAAATGATGTCGGTGGAGATGGCGCAGCCCGGAACGATCCGTCGGATGGCTTCGATGCGGTCCGTGTACTGCTCGCGGGTATAACCCCGGTTCATACGCTCCAATACCACGCTGCTGCCGGACTGAACAGGCAGGTGGATATAGTTGCAGATGTTTTCGTGACGGGCCATTACATGCAGCACGGCATCCGTCATGTCGCGCGGATTCGAGGTGGAGAACCGGATCCGTAGGTCCTTGTCAACTAGCGCTACCATCTCCATCAAGTCCGCGAAGGTTGTGAATTGGCGCTGCTCGCTTTCCGGTAACCGGTGCTCGAGCGCAGCCTGGACGGTTTCGGTAGGCAGGTCTTTCTTGGGACCGCCGCCCCACCAGAGGTAAGAATCGACGTTCTGTCCCAGCAAGGTCACCTCGCGGTATCCCTTGCTGAAAAGGTCTTTGGCTTCGTTGACGATCGATTCCGGGTCACGGCTTCGTTCTCTTCCGCGCGTAAAAGGCACTACGCAGAATGAACACATGTTGTCGCAACCGCGCATGATGGAGATGAAAGCGCTGATGCCGTTAGTGCCCAACCGTACCGGACTGATCTCCGCATACGTCTCCTCCCGTGAAAGCAGCACATTGACTGCTTTCTGTCCCGATTCAGCGGCGGCGATCAGGTTCGGAAGGTCGCGGTAAGCATCCGGACCTACGACAAGATCGACCAGCTTCTCTTTCTCCAGCAATTCATTTTTCAGGCGTTCGGCCATGCAGCCCAATACGCCGACCA
>JBJOMA010000180.1:0-21259 GCA_046052625.1 Bacteroidota bacterium | reverse complement strand
CGACCTTGGAACAGTAGTCGGTGATGATGTCGAGCGCTAACGGCTCATCATCGATGGCGATGGCACGGATCATCAGAATTGGATATTCAATGAAACAAAGAATTTGTCTTCATCAGACTTGATATTCAACAGGTAGCTGCCCGGATACAGGCGTTCGAGCCGCTCTTTGCTGTTGCCGATTCCGATGCGCTCGGAAGCCACAGCATCGCCGGTGACGACTGAATTGCTAACTTCCAACTGAACGGCATATGTCGTCACATTGAAAGCAATCCGTATTTCAGATTCCTTTTCGGGATTCACTCCATACTTGAATGCGTTCTCGATGAACGGCAAGAAAATCATAGGACTGATCAGTTTGTCATCAAAATCACCGACGACCGAAAAGTGAAGGCTGGTACTGGGTGTAAGACGTAATCGTTGCAACTCGATGTAATTCGAAACGTATTCAAGTTCTTTAGATAAGAGGACTTTGTCCTCTTGCGCCTCGGTGATCACATAGCGCATCAGGCCGGACAGCTTGACAATGGCAGGAGCCGCCTGTTCTGATTTCTTATATGCCAACGAGTAAATGCTGTTCAACGTGTTGAAAAGAAAATGGGGATTGACCTGGGCCTTCAGATAAGCGAGTTCCGCATCTTTTTTTTCGCCTTCCGCCTTTCTCAACTCGCGCGTGATTCGGAGAAACGTAGAGACAATGGTCCCCATCACGCCCATGATCAGTACCTGTAGTTCGAAATAAGTGAAATGAAATACCCGCGCGAATCCCTCTCTTCGAACACCGGTTCTTCCCGGCGGACGTGGGCCTTCCGGATGATCGCGGAACAAGTGATCGACCTCCGGGACAATCAGCAGCAACCACATTATTCCGATCAGACATAGAAAATATGGAATGTATTTACGACGCACATAAAAACGGGGTACGAGAAAATGATAATTCAGATAATACGTCACTACAAGCAACAGGCAGGAAAACAGATAGGGCAGATAATCGACAATGTAGAAATGTTCGTTCCGGATGTGCTTCGGGGTAGGTGCCAGATAAAGTGGTACCAGAAAAACGAACGCCCAGACGAAAATGTCAGGCATCAGTAACCGGAAAATTTTTGAACTCTTAGGCATCTGGAACAAAAGTCGGAAAAAACAGGCTGAATTGCTTGGTTTTGAGATGATTCAGGCCAATTATCAGATGATTAGACGCTTTCGTCCATCCTGCTTCCTTCAGACGGGAAGGATCATCGCTTCGTAAAAGACGAACTATTTCAAGGAGGTCATTAACCGGAACAATTCCGTCTCCGCGATCTTGGCGACGAATTTTGCATTGACCAGGCCGGCAGCAGCGTCTTCATATCCCGATTGCGCCGCCCTCAGATCCAGAATCGTAGATTGTCCGTTTGTAAAACGCATCAACTGGATATCGAGCAGTTGACCTGCCAGTTCATGGCTTTCGGTTTGCTGATTTACTTGTCCGAGTGCGATACGGTAGGCTTGGTAGGCTTTGATCACTTGCGCCTCGACTTTTTGTCGGACAGATTTGGCATCTGCCTGCGATGACGACAGCCGCAGACGGGCGACTTTCTCCTGCGTTTGGAAAATGCCGCCGTTGAAAAGCGGAATCTGCAACGTGGCGCCGACTGAGGGCCCGTTGAATTCATTCAACAGCGAAAAACCACCGCTGTTCTCCGTCCTGCTGTAGCCATATCCCCCGTCCATACGCAAGGATGGCATCCTGGCTGCACGGGCCTCACGGATATACTCCTCGTTGACATTGGTCATCGCAGCAGCGGTCAAAAGTTCCGGGAAGGCATCCATTTTCGACAAGACGCTGTCTAAGGAGATTCCCGTATCGATGATGACGGAATCCGTAAGTGTGAACAAAGTATCCGGATCCACTCCCAGGGTGACCGCAAGATCGACCTCGGCACGACGGATGAGCAACTGCTGCTCCGCCAGGTGCTGGTCAGTCGCATTTAGATCGATGCGTGCCTGAAAAAGGTCTGCATTGTTGGCCAGGCCCAGTTCCCTGCGTTGCTCGATGATTTTCAATTTTTGGTCGGCGAATTCACGGCTTCGCTCCAACGCTGAATGATACCGCTTCAGACGGTCTACATCGAAATAACGGAAGATGACTTGCGATAACGTGTTCTGTATCTGCAATATCAACTTCTGCTCGCCGACTTCCTGTAAAGCGGCGTATCTGGACTGCGTGGCCCGTATACGGAATCCGTTGAAGAGCGTAACGTTGAGGGTAACATCCGCTCCCAGTGCATTGGACGTTGTTCCCTTGCGACTGATTTGCGTACCGTTGGAGAAATCCTGCGCGACATCGAATCTAGACTGACGGTCACGTGCATTGAACTCCACTGAAGGGAACGCCCCTGCGTTCCCGGGTGAATTGTTCAATCGGAATTCTTCAGCCGTATTCCTTGCAATCTGTAGATCGTAATTACGCACTATTGCAAGATCCATGGCATCGCGCACGGACAAGGACGGCTGAGCATAAGCCCCGGCTGTAAATGCCAGGAAAAAGAATAGGATTTTTTTCATCGCTCTTCCTCCGCTGCTCGTTTACGCTTTCCTGAAATGACAAGATAGATTGCCGGCACGACGAACAAAGTAAGCACTAATGAGAAAAGCAGTCCGCCTACCACTACGATTCCCAAAGGAATTCGACTGGTCGCTGCGGCTCCTAGGCTCAAGGCGATCGGCAAGGCACCCAAGGCAGTAGCCAAGGTTGTCATCAACACGGGACGCATACGCTGTGTCGCCGATTCGATCACGGCTTTCCGGATCGGGAGCCCTTGGTCGCGCTTCTGATTGGCGAACTCTACGATGAGGATTCCGTTCTTGGTCACCAGTCCGACCAACATGATCATTCCTATTTGCGAGAAGATGTTCAGTGTCTGCCCGAACATCCACAAGCTCAACAGTGCGCCGGCTAATGCCAGCGGAACGGTGACCATGATGGTAAGCGGATCACGGAAACTTTCGAATTGAGCCGAAAGGACAAGGTAGATCAGCACAAGTGCTAACAGAAATGCAAAAAGGATATTTGAGGAGCTTTCCGCAAAATCACGGGATGGTCCGCTGAGTGAAGTCTGAAACGACTCATCTAAAAGAGAGTCGGCGATGCCGCGCATGACGTCAATGCCGTCGCCGATGGTCCGCCCTTCCGCAAGCGATGCGGAAACGGTAGCCGATTTGAACCGGTTGAAATGGAAAAGCGTCGGCGGGCTGGACGATTCCTTCAGTTGCACAACGGTAGATAGCGGAACGAGTTCTCCGGACGAAGTCCGTATGTTCAGTGCTGACACGTCTTCGGGCCTCTTACGCGAATCAAGTTCGACTTGCTGTACGACCGGATATTGCTTCCCGTTCATCGTAAAATAGGAGATACGCCTTCCGCTGAAAGCGCCCTGCACAGTACCGGCGATGTCTGAAACCGTCAATCCGAGTTCACGAGCACGCATCCGGTCTATTTCCAGGTTGAGTTCGGGGCGGTTGAATTTTAGGTTGACATCGACATTCTGAAAGGTCTTGTTGGAACGGGCGGCCTCCAGGAAGCGGGGCAACACGCGTTTTATCTTCTCGAAATCACTGTTCTGCAGTACGAACTGAACAGGCAACGAACCGCGGGAAGTGAGGCCCACTGAAATCGTCTGGTCTTCGATCGGAAAGATGCGCAACTTGTTGAAACGGGCGGTCTTCTTGGCAAGCTCCTTGGCGATCTCGGATTGCGACCGCTCGCGTTCCTCCTTCGGGGATAGAATCACTCTTCCGAAGCCGGAATTCATTCCGGTGCCGAAGAAGCTGGGGACCATCTGAAAGGCAAACTGCCGCTCCGGCAATGAATCGATCAGATAGTTGTTGAACTCTTCGCCCGCCTGCGTCATATAATTATAGCTGGCCCCTTCGGGACCCAACAGCGTGAAGCGGATATTGCTTTTGTCTTCCAACGGTGCCAATTCGCTTTGAAGACTGCTTCCGACAAAGAAAATGATGCCAATACAGGACAATAGCAAGGCAAACGCCAATCCCTTGCGTGATACGAACCGCTCCAATCGGTTTTGATAGCCGGATTCGAGTGAACGGAAAAACGGTTCCGTACGCTCATAGAATCGGCCTTTGCCGGCCGATTTCCTGTTGAGCACCACATTCAGTACAGGTGTGATTGTCAGCGACACAAAAGCGGAGATGAGAACGGCTCCGGCCACCACGATTCCGAATTCGCGAAAGAGACTGCCGATGAACCCCTTTAAAAATACAACGGGCAGGAAGACGACTGCCAGCGTAATCGAAGTGGAGATGACCGCGAAGAAAATCTCGCGACTCCCCTCGAGCGCCGCTCGACGTATCGGCAAGCCCTGCTCGAGCTTGCGGAAGATATTCTCTGTAACGACGATACCGTCGTCGACTACAAGGCCGGTCGCCAATACGATTCCAAGCAACGTGAGGATGTTGATGGAGAATCCGGCCGCATACATGAGAAAGAAAGTCGCGACCAGCGATATCGGAATATCGATGAGCGGACGCAGCGCAATGGACCAACTGCGGAAGAACAGGAAAATGACCAGAACGACGAGCAGGAAAGCGATCAGCAAGGTCTCCTCCACTTCCCAAATCGAACGACGGACACTTTTCGTAAAGTCAATAAGTGTATTAAGCTCTACTTCCCCTTTGCTTTCCCTCTTCAATTCTTCGATACGCTTATAATATTCATCCGCGATCCGGATGTAGTTGGCTCCGGGCTGCGGTAAAAGGACGACGGAAACCGCAGGTACTCCGTTCAGCTTGAAGGACTGTTCATTCTGCTCCGGTCCGATTTCGACACGGGCGATATCTGAAAGCCGGATAATGCCGTTGCGATCTTCTCGTAGGATCAAGTTGCGAAAATCCGATTCCGTCCTAAAACGGCTGGTCGCACGGATGGTGAGTTCCGTCTGACTGCCGTATACTTTCCCGGTCGGTGTCTCGATATTTTCAGCTTCGAGAACACGGGAAATGTCGTTAAATGCGAGTCCGTGCGATGCCAAACGGTCCGGATCAACCCAGATTCGCATGGAGGGACGGCGCAATCCGTAAATATTCACGGAGCTGACTTCCGGAATGGTCTGGAACTTGTTCTGGATGTAATTCTCCGCGTAATCACTCAGCTCAATCAGCCCTTTGGTCTTACTTTGAACCGACATGAGCAGAATGAAGTCGCTGTTCGCATCCGACTTCGTTACGGTAGGCAGTGCATCCAGGTCCTGTGGAAGGTTCTTGATGGCCTGACTGACTTTGTCGCGCACATCATTGGCGGCTGCTTCCAGATCAGCATCCAGATTGAACTCGACCGTGATGGTACTGTTGCCCAAAGAGCTCGTAGATGAGATCAGTCGGATGCCCGGAATACCATTGATGGCTTTTTCCAGCGGCTCGGTTATCTGGCTCTCTACTACATCCGCACTGGCACCGGCATAAGGCGTATTGACAGTGATAACGGGCGGATCGACGGCAGGAAATTCCCGGACGCCCAGAAACGAATATCCGATCACCCCGAACAGGATGAGCAACAGATTCATCACCGTAGCAAGGATCGGACGCTTGAGCGATAGTTCTGAAATGTTCATAGCGATCGACGGCCTTTCAGCGGGAACCGACGGTTACCTCTTTGACAGAACGGATAGTGACCGGTGCGTCCGGTCGGACAAACAGCACGCCGGTGACGATGACGGAGTCGCCGGGAACCAATCCGTCAGTAATCTGGACGACGTCCTCCGTTCGTAAGCCCGTCCTTACAGGAACGTATCTGCCTTTCCCTTCTTTTACCACAATCACCTTGTTGGCGACAGCGTCCGGAATGATGCACTGGGTCGGAACAGTAATGCCTTTCAACAGTCGTCGTATCCGGACCTTCGCATATGCCCCGGGTGTCAATTGCCCGCTTTGGACAACTGCCCGCGCCCGTACGTTCCGCGTCGAAGGATTGGCTTGCAGGTCGACGGCAGACAGGATCGCAGTCGCCGTATCGTCCGCAGCATCGGTCACGATAAGTTTTTCTCCCGGCTTCAGTCCGGATGCATATTGCTCGGGCAAGGTGAAATCGATCCTCAACGGTCCTTGCTCGATAATCGATCCGAGTACGGTCAGAGAGGTGACAAATGCCCCGGGACTGACCATTCGTAATCCCAGGGTCCCGTCGAACGGAGCACGAAGTTCTGTCTTTTCAATCTGCGCCAGTGTCATGTCAACCTCGGCTTCCAGCGATGCCACTTCGTTGACGGCCTGATCGTAATCCGCTTGATTGATTCCATTTACCGCAAGCATCTTCTCGTAACGGTTCTTATTCTTACGTGCAAGATCCAAACGTACCCGCTGTTGGCGTAGCTGTGCCTGTAATTCGGCATCGTTGATCTTTGCAAGCAGTGTTCCCTTACGGACAAACGCACCGTCTTTCATATCAAGCGATACCAAACGGCCGGTCGATTCGATATGCAGTTCGACCACCTCTGCCGGCAATACGGTTCCATTTCCCGTCAAATCTTCGGGGACGGACAGTTCGGACGCCACAACGACATCGACAGCGGTCGGAGATGCTTTCGGGGGCCCTTCGGATTTCTTTCCGGAACAGGCCAACAAATATATTCCAAGAGCAAATAAGGTAAGTTGTCGCATAGGCAACAGAATTGGATATAAAGTTAAAGGATGGATTACGGCTACAGTAGACTTCCGGGAACAATTGTACACACGTTTTTCAATAATATTGTGCACATCGGATAGCCTGAGCTATTTTTACCTAAACGATATAATCATGCAACACCGCTACCTCCTTCTCCTGATCCTAGTACCCAATCTTTTCTCCTGTATCCGAAAGGAGGAGAAAATCATTGTCATGGAAGAGCCGAAATGGATCGATCTTACGTATACGTTCGACAGCACTACGCTTTATTGGCCGAACAATCCGATCGGGTTCGACCATAAGACCGAGGCTGCCGGTCAGACAGCAGGAGGATATTATTATTCATCGTACTCCGTTTGCGCTCCCGAACACGGCGGAACTCACATCGATGCACCGGTCCATTTTGCGGAAGGACATGAAACCGTGGACCGTATCCCTCTGGATAAACTAACCGGAGACGCGGTGGTGATCGATGTATCCGAAAAATCGTTGAAAGAACGTGACTATCGGATCACGGTCGCTGACATTGAGGACTGGGAAAAAACGAACGGCGTGATAGAGCCCAACACCATCGTCTTGTTCAGGACAGGGTATGGCCGGTTTTATCCGGACAGGGAAAAATATTTCGGAACATCGGTACGGGGAACGGAGGGTATTCCGTTACTGCATTTTCCCGGCATCGACCCGGAGTGTGCCGAGTTTCTGGTATCCAAAAGGAATATTAAAGCGGTCGGACTGGATACTCCGAGCATGGATTACGGTCAGTCGAACGATTTTAAAACACATCAGATCATCTGCGGAAATAACATTCCGGGGTTCGAGAACGTAGCGAACCTGGATCGCTTGCCGGCAAAAGGCGTCCGGATCATCGCCCTGCCGATGAAGATCGGTAACGGAAGCGGGGCCCCGCTTCGAATCATCGCCCATATGATACCTTCACCGGCGCTGAAAGGAGAATAATCCGGACACTGCACGCCGACTATTGCTTTTGACGCGCACCGGAAAATCAGTTTACGTTCCGCAAGAAAGAGATGATTCCCGGAAAAAACACTTCGGGAGCGTCATACTGTACGATATGTCCACTGTTCGGACAAAGCAGGAAATTCCCCTGTTCCACTTCCTCTGACATCCAACGCATCTGTTCCGGATCCATCGTATCGTGGGAACCACAAACAAAAAGGGAGGGTACGCGGATCTCTTTTATTCTTTCCTTGATGTCCCAATTTTTCAGTGTGGCGTTTCCGGTGATGCCGAGTTCGCTGTGCCCTTGCATATGGACATAGATCGTGCCCGTCAGATGCTTGAAAGCGCGTTGGACACTTTCGGGCCAGTCAGAAATTGGTTTTCGAAGCAGGTGTTGGGTATAATAATGCTCGAAGAGGAGTTCTTCATAACGGGGGTTCGTAAGATCCGCTTTCGCTTCCAGCTGCTTTATTTCTTGCCAGACTTTCGCCGGCATCGCCGGCCCCAGTACTTGCTGTGCATATAGGTTGTAATCCGGCACGCTTGCCATCATATCCGAAACGATCAGCCCCTTCAGATGCTGCTGATAGCGTAACGCATACTCCATGGCGAATATTCCGCCTGCTGATTGTCCAAGCAAGAAGAAATTCGTGCTGTCAAGTCCCAACGCTTTCCGAACCTGTTCTATCTCCTTTACATAGTGATCAATGGTCCACAAGGAGGAGTCCGGGAGCGGATCACTGTAATAAGTGCCGGACTGGTCGTAATAAATATACTCAATACCGGCAGCGGGAAGGTATCCGTCGAAGCATTCGAAAAGTTCATGCGTACCGCCAGGTCCGCCATGAATCAGCAGTACTTTGATCTCCGGATTGTTACCAATCCGTTTCGTCCACACTTTGACCGTTCCATTAGGGGTTTGGACGGGAATCATCCTGATTCCGCCGGTGTTTCGGAGGGACGAGTCCGGGTAGTTCCAATAATCGGCCGACAGTTGCGCTGTCTTTTGATCATCAACCGGAGAGTTGCAGGCACTGAATCCGAAAGTGAAAGCCATGCCGAGAATAAACCCTCTGATATTATTTTGAAAAAAATCGATCTCCATCAGTCGCTCGCAGGTTGGGTTGACCTAAATTTATCAGGTTAAAAATACGGTTTTCAGAAGTTAAAGGAACCGATCTGTAACAAATTGCACGAATGCGACTTCGAAGCATCTCCCTCATCCCGATCCGTATTCCGCTCAAGGAGCCGTTCATCATCTCCCTTGGTCCGCTAACGCATGCGGAAAATGTCGTCGTCAGGATGGAGACGATAGACGGAGCCGTCGGCTACGGAGAAGCCTCGCCCTTCCGCACCATTCACGGAGAATCGATCCGCACCTGTCTTGCAATCGGAGAAGACATTGCTAATCGTCTGATCAATACCGATTGTGACGATGCTGAGATGCTGCTGAGCCTGATGGACCATACCGTGTTCGGCAACACCAGTATAAAAAGCGCCTTCGCTATCGCATTTCATGATTTGTTGGCGCAACAAAAGGACGTCCCTCTATACAAGCTGCTGGGCGGAACTTCCCTTCGCACGTTGCATACGGACTATACGGTCAGTCTTTCAGACAAAGAGAAAATGGTCTCCGATGCCGTATGGATACGTGATAAAGGATTTCCGGTTATCAAGGTAAAACTCGGCGGCGACCCGCTCGAGGATATCCGTCGGATACGAGCTATCCGCTCCGCCGTAGGAAACGATATTAGCATCCGGATCGATGCCAACCAGGGATGGGACATGCAGGGTGCCATCACCGCTTTGCAAGGAATGGCGGATCTGCACATCGAGCATTGCGAGGAGCCGCTGCCCCGTTGGAACTTTGACCGGTTGCCTGAACTACGCCGGCACGTGACGATTCCGCTGATGGCCGATGAATCCTGCTTCAATGAATTCGATGCACAACGTTTGATCGACAGCAATGCGTGCGAAGGAATCAATATCAAACTGGGTAAGACTTCGGGATTCCTGCGCGCTGCTCGAATCGCACAAGCGGCAAAGCAGGCAAAACTGAAATTGCAAGTCGGCGGTTTCCTCGAGTCGCGTCTGGGCTTTTCCGCATCCGCTCATTTCGCCATGGCCCATCCTGAAATCGACTGCATCGATTTCGACACCCCGTTGATGTTCACGGAAGATCCCGTACAGGGCGGCTTATCCTACGGAGCCAACGGAGGCATCACGCTCGAGGAACGGCCCGGACTGGGAGCCGTCCTTGATGAGCCGTTTGCGACCAACAGCGAAGCTGTAGTCATTCGGAAAGGATTGTAGTCAGATTTTTGCGAGCGACCCTTTCAGGTAATTGATTACATCGACCTCAACAGCGTCAATCGATTTGCGATCCGCAAGGAAACAGGATGCCCAATCCGTCAAGTGAATCAAGTACATCGTACGCTCCAGCTGCGATTCTCCTTTGGACCAGACTTCAAGGATATGCGGTGTCTTTCGGGAGATGATCTCTTTTGAAATATTCATCCGGGCTTGCGTACGGACATAATCCGTCTCATTACGCAGAAAAAGGACGGCACACTCCGGATGATTTTCCGCCCACCCAACCAGTT
The DNA here is from genome assembly GCA_046052625.1 of Bacteroidota bacterium. Taxonomy (GTDB): domain Bacteria; phylum Bacteroidota; class Bacteroidia; order AKYH767-A; family 2013-40CM-41-45; genus Pollutiaquabacter. The sequence goes on along the minus strand of JBJOMA010000180.1, from coordinate 11,035 downwards.
CATTATGATTCATCTCCGGCAGAATGTGGTGCCAACAGAGCATTTTCGAATTCTCGTTGATCTGCTGACGGAAGCGAGTGGCCACACCGTTGTATCCGTCTCCGGCATACAGTACAGGCAATTTCCCAAACAGGAAATCCGTCAGACGCTGAGCCTCCTCCTGGATCCAGGCGGATTCCTGCTCCATGCGATTACGGGCGGCATCCAACTGCTGCTTGAAAGCAGCGTCAATCAGACCTGCACCCAAGAGTACGTAGAACACCTGTGTGAGGGAATATCCAAGGCAGGAACGCGGCGGCATGCCCCCGGGAATCATGATCAGGTCGATGCCGTTGGCACGGGCCATCGATTCAATCTTTCCACCGGAAGTGACGCAGACGATTTTCGCCTTCTTCTTCATGGCGATCTCCATCGCCTCAACTGTCTCTTCGGTGTTTCCGGAGTACGAGCTTACAATGACCAGCGTATGTTCGTTGACAAAGGAAGGAAGAAAGTAATCCTTGTTCACCAGCACCGGTACCGGACAATTACCGGCGACTACCTCCGCAGCAATAGTCCCTCCGATTCCGGAACCGCCCAATCCGGTGATGAGGACGTTACGGATCGGATGCACGGGTGCCGTGATCCTGGCGGACTCGCCTATCACAAGTGCTTCTTTCAACTGCTGCGGAAATGCTGCTACCAGATTTTTCATGGTTATCGGGATATGGGACGCAAAAATACGGGGAATCGGTCATTCATTCACTACGTCTGCTGTACGATTCCGGCGGCAAAACAGGGGGCGTTTTGGTCGGCAAATCCCTGCGAACAGCTATCTTTGCCGCAAAATAGAGAAGTATGGAACTCAATGAACAGGAAATCATCCGTAGACAGAAACTGGAAGACCTTCGTAAACAAGGTATCGATCCTTATCCGGCAGAAACCTGGGAAGTGAGTACCAGTTCAAAAGCCGTCCTGGAAGGTTTCGATGCGGACCCGGAGAGCTTCAAGGACCTCTCTTTCGCCGGCCGAATCATGAGCGTCCGGGACATGGGAAAAGCGCTCTTCCTCGTCCTCCAGGATGCAGCAGGACGCATCCAGATCTACCTTCGGCGCGACGATATCTGTCCGGGCGAGGATAAATCGCTCTTCGACTTCGTCGTAAAAAAAGGACTGGATATCGGTGATATCATCGGTGTGAAAGGTTTCGTATTCCGCACCAAGACCGGTGAAATAACGATCCATTGTACCGGTTTCAAACTGCTGTGCAAGTCGCTCCGCCCCCTGCCGGTCGTCAAGCAGGACGCTGACGGCAAAGTACACGATGCATTCACCGACCCGGAACAACGGTACCGTATGCGTTACCTTGACCTCATCGTTAATCCGCAGGTGCGCGATACGTTCGTGAAGCGGACCATGCTGGTGAATTCCATGCGCAGTTTCCTGAATGCAAAAGGATATCTTGAAGTGGAAACCCCGATACTGCAACCGCTTTACGGTGGTGCAGCCGCCCGTCCGTTCAAGACGCACCACAATACACTGGATATGACGCTGTATATGCGTATCGCCAATGAGCTTTACTTGAAACGGCTGGTGGTCGGCGGATATGACGGTGTCTACGAATTCTCGAAGGACTTCCGTAACGAAGGCATGAGCCGCTTCCATAATCCCGAGTTCACCCAGATGGAACTCTATGTGGCCTACAAGGATTACGAATGGATGATGGATCTCGTGGAGGCTATGGTGGAGCGAATCGCGCTGGATCTGCACGGCAAGACGGAGGTTCCTGTGGGCGAACACACCATCAATTTCAAACGTCCGTGGAAGCGCTATACGATGTATGAATCCATCAAGGAATTCACCGGTATCGACATTTCAGGAATGGACGAATCAGAACTTCGTAAGACCTGCAAGAGCATCGGCGTAGAAGTGGATGAAAAAATGGGACGCGGCAAACTCATCGACAGCATCTTCGGTGATAAAGTCGAACCCAAACTAATTCAACCGACCTTCATCACCGACTATCCGGTCGAGATGAGTCCGCTTGCAAAGAAGCACCGGACCAAAGAAGGACTGGTCGAGCGCTTCGAAGCGATCTGCAACGGTAAAGAGATCTGCAACTCTTTCTCGGAACTTAATGATCCGATCGATCAGCGGGAACGGTTCGAACACCAGCTGGAGCTCGGCGCCCGCGGCGACGACGAAGCGATGGTACTCGATGAGGATTTCCTGCGTGCACTGGAATTCGGCATGCCTCCTACAGCCGGTCTCGGCATCGGCATCGACCGCATCAGTATGATCATGACGAACAGTAACTCCATCCAGGATGTGCTTTTCTTCCCGGCCATGCGACCTGAAAAAGTAATCGAAGAAGTGGAGAAGTGATCGCAATGATTACACGCTTCAAATCAACACCCGCTCACAGCAGCGGGTGTTTTTTTTCAAACAATTCATTTACGCTGATTCAGAATGATATAACGCCTTGAAAAAACGAAATTCATCGTTTGGAGAGAAGGTAATGATCGAAGTCCGACAAGTAATGAAATCCACTGTCAGCTTTTGTGGCTTGCCGTCAATTTAAGACCTTTATGCCATGAAACGTCACCTGCTTCTACTGCTGCTCTTCGCTTCCTGCGTCTCGACGCGTATTCCGCTCAACGATACGCAACTCAAACAGAAGCTCGAACAACACATCGTCATTCTCGCCTCCGATAACTTCGAAGGGCGTGAGACGGGTGAGCCCGGCGCCTTGAAAGCACGCGACTACATCGTCGACCAGTTCGAACTCATCAATCTCAAGAAACGGGGCAGCAAAGGGTACCTGCAGGAATTCGATTTCCCGAAAGGAGCCGAATTCAATAAAAGCACGCAACTCTATATCAACAGCCACAGCTTCACCGTCAATCAGGATTTCTATCCGCTACCCTACTCTTCCAATGCGGTCGTGACCGGTTATATTGCGCGGGTCGGTTCGGGTATCGACGATGCAGGTCTTAAGCGACAGGATTACTTGGGTAAGACCAATCTCGCCAAAAAAATATTCGTCATTCAATACGGAACTCCTGATGGAAACAATCCTCATGGCAAATTCGCCGAGTGGACGGATCTCCGGAAACGCATAGATGTCGCAATCGGTCGTGGAGCGACCGGTGTGATATTCATCAACAGCGATACCAGCATCACTGATCCGAAGGCGGATTTCGATAACCGTATCACCGCTACTTCGGTGCCGGTTATTTTCGCGAAAGGGAAAGCCGCAGAGCTGCTGCGCGACAGCGTCATCACAAATATCACCGTCGGCGTCGGGATTGAACGTATCCATAAGAAAGGTTTCAATGTGATCGGAATGATAGACAACAAGGCACCTTATTCCGTCGTGATAGGAGCGCATTACGACCACCTGGGCTACGGAGAGGAAGGATCGCTGTACCGGGGCGAAAAAGCCGTTCACAACGGTGCGGACGATAACGCAAGCGGTACTGCTGCGCTCATCGAACTGGCAAGAAGATTGAAGGCGGACGGACCGAAGTCGAACAATTATGTCTTCATCGCATTCTCCGGAGAAGAAAAAGGATTACTGGGCTCGAACTGGTTCTGCAAGAATCCGACCATCGATCTCGCGAGCGTCAATTACATGATCAATCTTGACATGGTGGGTCGCCTTAAGCCCGATGAAAAAACACTGATCATCAGCGGCAGCGGCACTTCACCCCGTTGGAAGACGCTGATGGACTCCATTTCGGTCGACGGCATCCGTATAAAACAGACGGAATCCGGTGTAGGGCCCAGCGACCATACTTCCTTTTACCTGAAAGACATTCCGGTACTTCATTTCTTCAGCGGTACCCATTCCGATTATCACAAACCGTCAGATGATGCGGACCATCTCAATCTCGACGGCGAAGTCTCCATTATCAAGATGATCCTGAACACAATCCGCCTGACATCCGGTGACGGAAAGCTGGTATTCGCAAAGACGAAAGACGATCAGAACGAGAACGCACCTAAATTCAAAGTGACTCTGGGTGTTGTTCCTGATTATACGTACGAAGGCGAAGGCATGCGCATAGACGGAGTCACGGACGGGAAACCCGCTTCGAAGGCCGGGCTGATACCCGGTGATGTCGTCATTGCAATCGGTGAAAACAAGGTTGTAGACATGATGAGCTATATGCGCGCTTTGGGAAAATTCAGTCACGGCGATAGCGTGAAAGTATCGGTACGGCGCGACGGCCAGATCATTGAAAAAGATATCGTATTCTGAAAAGGAATTCCCGCTTCGTGTATCCGATTGCATGAAAAACGGCAAGGATAACTGCTCCGATTTTACCATCTTTACGGCATGAAACCTACCATTTCAGTTATCGGCGGCGGTAGCTGGGCGACAGCGATCGTGAAAATCCTTTCCAACAATGTGGATTGTCTGTCGTGGTGGGTGCGAAGTAAAGAGACTGCGGAATTCATCCACAAGTACAAGCATAACCCTAATTATCTAAGCGATGTAAATATCGACCTGGAACGGGTGCTGGTAACTAATGACCTGGAGGCAGCCGTCAAAGATGCTTCCATCATCATACTGGCCGTACCGTCAGCATTTCTTAAATCCTCATTAGAAAAACTTACTGGCGGTCACTTCAAGGACAAAATCGTATTCTCGGCCATCAAAGGGATCGTGCCGGATGAGCTGCTCATTGTCGGTGACTACTTACAGTCGAAGTACGGCATCCCGGTGAATAACATCGGTGTCATCACAGGTCCGTGTCACGCGGAGGAGGTGGCGATGGAACGGCTCTCCTACCTCACCATCGCCTGCCAGGATACGGCTAACGCTGAACTCTTAGCTGCAAAAATGAATTGCCGCTACATCAAGACCACGGTCAGCGATGACATATACGGAACGGAATATTCCGCCGTACTGAAGAACGTCTTCGCCATCGCCGGAGGTATCGCGCACGGTGTCGGATACGGTGATAATTATCTCGCTGTATTGATTTCGAATGCGATTCAGGAAATCAAACGATTCGTCGATGCGGCTCATCCGATCACACGTGACATCAACGATTCGGCTTACCTTGGCGACCTGCTGGTGACCGCTTATTCCTCTTTTTCACGCAACCGCCTTTTTGGAACCATGGTAGGAAAAGGATATTCGGTCAAGGTTGCACAGCTGGAGATGAACATGGTCGCTGAAGGATACTATGCAACCAAGTGTATCTATGAATTAAATCGCTCCTACAAGGTACACATGCCCATCACCGACTCGATGCACCGGATCCTTTATGAAAAAGTCGCTCCGAGGATCGAAATGAAATTGCTCAGTGACCAGCTGAAATAAAAACAGACACGCACTTCTCAACGCATCATTCCTTGATGAATCGTGCGTTTCGTTCGCATTCCTGGTCAATGAATACCATCAGGTATATTCCGGGGGGAAGCAGGGATATATCGATCACCTCTTTTGTCCGGTCGACATCCTGTTGTAAAAGCAGTCTTCCGGTCGAATCCGTTACCCGGACGATCCCTGACGACTTGAGATTTCCGATACTGATTACCGTTGACGCAGGATTCGGATGAACCGTCAACTTAGCAGTCTGTTCGGCCTCTTCAACGCCGGTGGTATTGATGGTCGTGAAGCTCCATACCGCCGACCATGGAGAGTACCCGGAACCGTTACTGCCACGGACACGCCAGTAATACGTCCTATTCGATGCCAAAGCTCCGGTGTTGCAAGTCGCGACCGTTGAAGTGACCAGAATCGGATTCTGAAATTGAAGGTTATCGGCCACTTCGCACTCATATCCGGTAACGGACGGTAGCGGATTCCAAACCAATGAGGTTCCAAGTGTCTGGATATTGGTGGTCGCATCCGGAGGACTGACCAAAGTGGGAGCGATGGTCAGTTGGAAGACCGTCGTGAAACGGTACACCATGCTCCAGTCGCTCGAATCAATGGCATGAAAGGCACGAGCCTGCCAGAAGTAGGTCGTACCGTACTGCAATGAGGACAGGTTCGACTGACTGATAATTACCGGAGCTCCGTAAATAGGTTGCGAGAAATTGGAATCCGTATCAAAGCGGTACTGATAGCCGGAAACGCCGCTCATCGTCGTCCAGTCGAGCAGCGGATTCAGACTGACACCTGTTGCACCGTCAATGGGCGCCAGCAGGTTAACGCGAGAGACTGTAGAGAAACTTCTGACTGCTGACCAACCGGTCGTATCGTAAGAATGGAGTGCCCTTGCCCGCCAGTAGTAGACCGTACCGAAATACAAGTTCGAGGCATTGGTTTGTGATACGTTTCCAACTGTCGTAATGACCGAGGCTCCCGAGCTGAAGTCAGAAGTCGTGTCGTACTCGCATTGATATCCTGAAACGCCGGATATCGGCGACCAATCCAACAGGACATCAGGAACAACATTCACGGCACCGTTCACCGGAGCAGTCAGATAAAGCGTATCCGTCGTAGTGAAGGTCCGTACCGATGACCAAGCCGTAGTATCTGCACTGTGCATGGCACGGACACGCCAATAGTACACGGTGCCGAAGAGCAATTGCTGGGTATTCGCCTGAGAAACATTTCCGGAATTTCCGGAATAAAAGATCGGAGAACTGAAATCAGGTGCGGTGTCGTGCTGAAATTCATACGATGCGATTCCGGTCAATGTCGACCAGTCCAGCAGTACATCCGGGGCGACATCCACGGCATTCTGTACAGGTGAGACCAGATTGATGATGCCGGTCGTGTTGAAACTGCGTACAAGCGACCAATCCGAAGTGTCAGCTGCATGAATGGCACGGACCCGCCAGTAATATTGTGTGTCGAAAAAAAGATTCGAGCAGTTGGCTTGCGAAACCGATCCTGCCATGCCGGAATAAAGGTTGATGGAACTGAAATCGGAGGCTGTATCGTACTGAAACTGATAATCGGATACTCCGGATACAGGACTCCAGTCCAGCAGCACATCAGGTGCGACATTCACGGCTCCGTTAACCGGCGCGACCAGCGCGACGGTATTCACCGTCTTGAAGAGGCGGGCAGGAGACCATTGTGTGGTATCCGCCGAATGCCGTGCCCGTACGCGCCAGTAATAATTAGCCCCGAAATACAGATTCGATGTATAGACTTGGGAGGTGGTTCCGACACTCCCGTACAAATAAGCGGCCGAATTGAACGTGTTTACCGTATCCAGTTCATAATCGTAATTGGTGATGCCGAACACCGTATTCCAGTCGAGCAGCACGTCAGGTGGCTGGGATACGGCTCCATCGATCGGTGCTGCCAACGTGATTTGATCCAAAGTCGTGAAGGTCCATATTGTCGACCATGCAGAAGAATCTGCCGGAATCGTACTGATTGCTCGTACCTGCCAATAGTAGGTAGCACCGAACAGCAAGTCGACTGCATTCGACTGGCTGAAGAGGCTCACTGTCACCGTATCCGCCTGCGACATGGCCGGATCTGTATCATAACGGTATTGATAAGCATCCGCCCCGCTGACGGTCGACCAGTCTATAAGTGCGTTGGCTTGGTTTCCGATGGATCCGTCAACTGGAGCCAATTGCGTGGGAACTGTCAACACGGCATAAGCGGGTATCCTTGTAAAAAAAATTGTCAAGGACAGGATCAGCCACTTGGACCGTACTTTCTGGGTAAAGCAATATATACGCATTTTCGTAAGAGATAAATGAGGATGTTTCACGAACAGTGATGTCATTCGTAGTCGGTAAGTCCGACAAGAAAGTAGGGTGTGCCGTTCAATTCGTAGCCGACGGAAGTTTTCATTAAGCGCATTCGCTTCTTCTGCCCGTTCGTCCAATTGAGTATCAGATATTCCCCGTCATTCTCGATCAAAACGTCCCATTTTCCTGTATCCTCGGTTGCCGTTGCGCCGCTGAAGTTCTCCGATGCATTGGAATTGACATACGAGTTATCCCCTTTGAATCTAAAAGAACCGTCTTCAAACAGGTAATATGCCCATTTCTCAGAATATCCGTTGCCGGTTTTCAGGTGTAGGAATTTCTTTCCGGCGTAGTACGCTGCATTCGAATTCAAGGTACTGGTCTTCAGAGGACTGCTCTTATTGTTCTTTTCGGAAAAGCGATCATAAAGAGAATCCGCATTCATGAGCGTCCGCTTGAAAATAAAGAACGTAAACATCCCGTCCGAAAGTTGCAGATTATTCTTCTCGTTGATGACCACATAGTTGATCGTAGAATCCTCGCCCTCCGTGAACTGCACTTCCATCATTGGACCTTTTACGGCTCCGCGGATAGCCGCTGCTTTTTCAGATGTGCCGGTGAATCCTACATAACCAGAGCCTGACTTCTTCAATACGATATAGAATCCGTCTTGTCCGTCCAGCTCGTATGCGCCCGTATAAAGAGTATCCGGTAAGGCAGAGGATATAGATGGCAAAACAGGCAGGATGCAGAATGCCAGAAGCGCTCTGACTAAATGGAAGCGAAAGTACATGATGCTATTCATCTTACTGAACGACAAATTTCCGACGGATAATCCCGGCTTCGAGGAAGTGTATGCCTTTTGAAAGTCCGATCACAGGAATGACCAGTTTGCCGCCTTCCGATTGCAAAGTCAATTCCCGTTGACCTTCAAATGAAAAAAGATGCACCGTAGTACCTGCGATGATTCCTTCGACAAATAAGTAAGAATTCGATGGAGATGGGTATAGGCGTAAATCTTCTCCCTGATTCAAGGAGCTGATCCAAGTCGTAGACGGTGTTGTCAGGCTGCACATGGAACCAAGTGTACGGTTGGCGGTCGTATTCATGTTTGTAACGACACTCGCGGTGTCTTCAAATGCCGTTATTCCGGATGAGGTGCCGTTCCAGGAGAATCCGACCGGCTGATTGTCCGCCCATGGCGCAGAAGTGATCGTCAGCCGGAATGCCCCCAGACAAATCGTTTGTCCGGCCGGAATGGGAGCATTGAGGGTAGCGTATGCATTCCCAAGTGTCCCGGTGGAATAAGCGATTTGCATGTTGCGAGTAGACGAATTGTAATTCAAGTTGTACGTAACACCTAACGAAGAATACAACGGAGCAAGTAACGGATCACAGGTGCCATTCTGATAGATGAAATCATAGGTATTCGTACCCGAAGGCACTATGGCAGTGCTATGGGTTAACCGGATGGTTCCGGAACTCAGATAGAGCGTCTCCCCTGCGGTACTGTTATTGGTTGCAAATAGGCGAAACTCGAAATAGTCCGTTCCTACCGTACAACTGTCGGTATATAATTCAATTCGAGCTGCCGCCTGAGCCGTGTTGGAGAAAGAAAACAACATGCCTGTCACAGCAAAGAATACTGCTGAACACAGAGGTGGAAAGTTACGCATAGCAGGGAGGATTTTATCCATCTAAAATTGATGAATTATCCCCTGTCTTATCCCGGTATCCGCCGCAAATGCAGGCGTTTTTTCAACACCGATGCGAAGAATCACGAGTCGGAATGGAAATGAGAATGAACTTTTTTCGCTTTAGAAGGTCCTACGATTTCAGAAAGTTGTTCCAACGTAGCCTCTCGGATCCGCTTTACGGACTTGAAAACACGGAGTAATTCGACCGAGGTCGCTTCGCCGATTCCGGATATTTCAGCCAATTCGGTCTTTATGACTCCTTTTTCGCGACGCTTGCGGTGATGGGTGATTCCGAACCGATGCACCTCGTCGCGAAGATGCTGGATGACTCGCAGCGTCTCGCTTTTTTTGTCAATGTAAAGCGGGTAGGGATCCTCCGGGTAATAGATCTCTTCCAACCGCTTGGCGATCCCGATGATGGCGATCTTGCCTCTAAGCCCGAGTTTTTCAAGGCTGTTAAGAGCGGATCCCAGCTGGCCTTTACCGCCATCAATCACTATCAACTGCGGAAGCGGCTGAGCCTCGTCCAGCATGCGCCTGTAACGACGGTAGATGACCTCCTCCATGGATGCGAAATCGTCCGGTCCTTCAACTGTCTTGATATTGAAATGACGGTAATCTTTCTTAGATGGCTTTCCGTCTCTGAATACGCTCATCGCCGCGACCGGATAGGCGCCTTGGATGTTCGAATTATCAAAACATTCGATATGCTTCGGTAGTTCTGACAGTCGGAGGTCCTTCTTCATCTGCTCCATCAGCCGCAGTACTTTGTTCTCGGGATGTTGCTTTTCCAATTGCAGTTGCTTCTCTCGGATGAAATTGCGGACATTCGACTCGGAGAGGGTGAGCAGATGTTTCTTGTCTCCGATCTTGGGTACGGTCAGCGTAACCCCCGGAATCTCCAGTTCTACTTCAAAGGGAAGAAGTATCTCCGTCCCGTCGCTGTAGAATCGAGTGCGCAGGTCCGCAATCGCTATCTCCAGCAATTCCTCCCGGGTCTCCTCCAGCTTCCGTTTCATCTCCATCGTATGTCCTTGGATGATCGAGCCGTTCATAACTCGAAGGAAGTTCACATAGGCGGAATCGTCCTCCATGCGGATACTGAACACATCGACATTGTGGATGGAAGGATTTACGACTACCGATTTGCGCTGGAATTTCTCCAGGTCTTCCAGCTTCTCCTTTATAAGATTTGCCTCCTCGAAACGGTATTCCGTCGAGTATTGCTGCATGAGCTGCTTCAGGTGGCCGATCACCATCTGGATATTCCCTTTGAAGATCTGTCGGATCTCCTGTATGGAGTATCCATAGTCCTCTGAGGACTGTAATCCTTCACACGGACCCAGACAGTTGCCGATCTGGAATTCCAGACAGGTCTTGAATTTTCCGGCGGTGATGTTCTGTTCAGATAATAAGAGGTTGCAATTACGGAGCTTATAGATCTTAGAAACCAGTTCTAACAAGGTGTTGACCATCTTACCGCTTGTGAACGGACCGAAATATTCGGAACCGTCACGGATGAGCTTCCGGGTGGAGAAAACGCGCGGGAATCTCTCGTTGCGGATACAGATCCATGGATACGTCTTGTCGTCCTTCAGGCTGACATTGTATCTGGGCTGGTGTTTCTTGATGAGGCTGTTCTCCAGCAACAACGCATCCATTTCCGTATCAACAACGAT
>JBJOMA010000179.1:0-6965 GCA_046052625.1 Bacteroidota bacterium | reverse complement strand
GAGACATTGCGTGGCGGGGAAAGGGTACTATTAATGGTAGTATAATGAATTTACTGGTGGTTTGAAATCATTTCAAGCATCAAGAATTGTACGCTGAACTTTGAGCTTGTCGAAACGACTGGTTGGCTGTTTGCAGTTTCCGGTTAGCGGACAGGCCTGTAACACCCCGCTTCCCCTGCTTCGCCCGGATGAGGGACTACCCCTTGGCCCTTCCTGAACTTTTACGGTTTTCATTGGTTAATAACTTTTTTCTGATGGCACTTGAAGGCTCCCTTCAAGTGGACATGAAGGAATAATTTCACCAATTCCGAGCAGGATTAAACCATACCCCCTCAAATCGTCTAACAGCTATTGCTCCTGCAATTTTGTGTCTTCATTTAATATGACATTCGCCCGGAAGTTCAATCGGTTGTTTAACCTGTCATTTTTTATTCCTCTTTTGGTTTCGGCGCAGGTGTCAGTAGTCAAACAGGAAAACGGCTTCATCCTGATGCGCAATGGAGCCCCCTACTACATCAAAGGGGTGGGAGGAACGGTCAACATGGAGTTCGCCCGCTCAATCGGAGCGAATTCCATCCGCACCTGGGGAATCGAACGCGCCGGAGAGATCCTGGACGAGGCACACAAGAACGGGCTGACCGTCATGTTGGGACTTTGGCTTCAGCACGAGCGACATGGATTCGACTACGATGATTCCGCCGCTGTACAGAACCAGTTCAACCATTTCAAATCAGTCATTGACACCTACAAGGATCACCCTGCATTGCTCCTGTGGGGCGTCGGGAATGAAGTGGACTTGAATTACACGAATCCGAATGTCTGGTATGCCGTCCAGCAGATCGCCCGCTATATCCACGAGACAGATCCCCGTCACCCTACCTCCACCGTTACTGCCGGACTCGATTCCATGGAAGTCGCGTACATCAGGGACCGCGCACCGGACATCGATATATACGGGGTCAACACCTACGGTGACATTGCGCACGTGCCGGCTGATATTTCCCGTTACGGCTGGAACGGACCATACATGATAACGGAATGGGGCACTAACGGATACTGGGAATCCCCTCTTACTCCCTGGAAGGTGTCCATCGAGCCTACCAGCACGCAGAAGAAAACCGATTACGTTGAACGCTATCGTCGGTACATCGAGCCGTTTCCGGCTTGCCTTGGCTCGTACGCTTTCCTGTGGGGCGCCAAACAAGAGTATACCGAGACTTGGTTCGGTCTTTTTTCAAAAGACAATCTGCCCACGGAGCCGGTGGACGCGTTGGAATATGTCTTTACCGGAAATCACCCCGCTTATCCTTCCCCTGCCATCCGTTCATTCGAACTGGACCGAAAAGTGGCAGGTGACGGAATCCGGTTGAAAGCCGGCAACCGCTATGAAGCATCTGTCCTTTCATCCTTTCCGGCTGTTGCGAATACCTCCGATACGCTCTCGAACGAAGTTTTGACCTACGATTGGAAAGTGCTGGCGGAAAGCGAGGACAAGAAGAGCGGTGGAGATCGTGAAGCAGAGGCTTCCCGACAGCATATCCGATTCCGTAACAAACATAGTCCGCTGGTTTCCTTCGTAGCCCCCGACTCCCCGGGATCCTATCGCTTGTTCGTGAATGTATACGGCCATGGGAAAGTGGCGTATGCTAATATCCCTTTTCAGGTCATTCCCCGGTCGGCGGAAGACGGTCCTGCCCGTCCTGTTTCTTTCAAACATCAAAAGATGGAGTTTATTCGTTGAAATGAGGCGATTGTTGATTCCGATTTTTGCTGCCGTATCGCTGAATGTATTTCAGCCGACTGCCGCGTGCCCCTCGGATTCAGCTTCCGTTATTCGTCCGGATGAACCGCTTCAATCGGTGGAATACGGCAACTTCCCCAAGTCGCCCTTGCCGAAACTTCGCTATCTCAATGTCTCCGGATATTATCGCTTCGTTACCAACTACCGGCACCTCTCTATAGCCTATCCGCATCTGGCCTCCACTCCGAACAACATCTTTGTGGGTGATGACAGTCAGATTCCACAGCTGTCTCTGAACATCAACGGAAGTGCAGGGAAGCACACGTCGTTCGGTACGGACTTGTACTTGTGGACCCCGATGACCGGAATGGGGGAGCCGGAGAACGTGAAAGGATTGAATCTTGGTGTCAGCCTTTACGGCACGTACGCTACCGATATCGGCGAGTTCAAAGTGACCACAGGTGGTATCAATTGGTACGCGCTGTCACCCTTCACCTTTCAGACGAACAAGGGCTATGACCGGTATAGCATCTTTGAAAGAAATCCCTGGGACCCTAATACGGCTACGCTGGACGATCGCTACAACCGCTTTTACGGTGCCGGTGCCATCGACCAGGATCAGCGTTGGGGGCAACAGGCTTTCCAGGGATTGATTTTAGAAGGTAACAAGATGCCCAATGGTTATTCCGGCGTATTCATGTACGGAAAGACCCAGCTGAACGGAGGACTGTCGCCGTTACCCAATACGTCCTATGGCGGGAAGATCCGCAAAGTCCTCGGAGATGATGAGGTCGCCGTGAATACATTCAATAACATCAGCTATTCGGATACGCTTCAGGAAGAGGTCGTAGGGTTTCATGTTGCTACCGCTGAGTTCAAGGTAAAGGCTGACCGGTTCCTCCTCAAAGGGGAAGTGGGTGCAGGTCAGGTGTTCGATCAACGATTTACCGGTGCGTGGGGGGAATTGATTTCGGTGAAAGGGTCAACATCGCTGTTCGATCGTTTTCCTGCGGAGCTTCACCTTTTCCGTTTGAGTCCTGATGCGGTAAATAACTCGGCGGCCTTTATCAATTCGACCGTCATACAGGCTTCCGGTGACTCTTATTCGCCGGGAACACAGCCGGTCCTGCCCGCAGTAGCGAGTGCCATGGTTCCCATCGGACAGCTAGTCAATAACCGTACCGGAGCGGAAATCAATGCCCAGATCAATCTCGGTCCGGTCAAGACCTCCGTCGGTTATCATGTGTCCCGGGAAGTCGAAAGCCGCTCCTCTGCGCTCACCTATGGTCACCCGATCAACGGACTGGCGCTGGCGCATTTCTGGCGTTGGAACTTTCCTTCCAATGTCGGCCCCTACGGAAACCTCTCAAAGATCTATCGTGCGGTGTATGAAACCGTAGAGATCACGTCTTTGGACTCCACAACGGGTTTCCCCGTCGAACGAAAGTGTTTCAACAGCGTAGAGCTGAATATGAAGTATGCAGGAAGCCTGTTCGGCAGGCCGATGTATGTCTTTTATCTGGGGCAATTCTCCTCCGCGCAATTCAAGCCCTCGTGGATGACGGTTTTTACGGAAGAGGCGCTCTTGCGTACCTACTATCATCAACTTGAGTCCTACTGGACCATCAGTCCGTCCCTGGTATGGTGCAACTATGTCGGCGTCGAACGGATCATCGCCAATTACGATACACGGACCGATGTGGTCACGCTGCGTCCCAGGAATCAGACGGGCTGGGGTTTGGCCACCGGTCTCGATATCCGCCTGAGCAAGAATGCAGGAGCCTATCTGCGTCAGCGCTGGATGAATTACAAGGACACCAGTTTCCGGGACGACCGGTATAAGGGATACGAAACCACCGTAGAGATTAAAATATTCTTTTGATGAAAGAACTTCGACTGCTGCTTTTCCTCGCTGCCGCCGGTCTGCTGGCGGATCCTGCCATGGCGCAGCAAAATCGTCTGGTCGATTTCGTCGGCGCAGCCCGTTCCGTCATATCCAACGACGGCATGGATGTTTCGGATTCCATACCTGATACCACTTCCATCCTTAATACTTCCGGCGGCTATGCCTTGATTGACCTTGGTGTGGATATCCAGCCCAATGCTTCCACCGAAATTCTCGGAATGTTCAGGATCCGCAACCAGTATGGCGGATTCTGGGGAGCCGGTGTCACGTTTGATGTCCGGCAGTTATGGTTAAAAGGCGTCATTGGCGATATAGTCCGTTATCAGGTCGGTGACTTGAATCTGCAGCAGACTCCTTTCACCTTATACAATCATCACGCCGACCGGTGGGACTCGCTTCCTTCAGTTTTTTCGTTGCAATCCGACATCGTGGATTACGAGCGTTTTTATACCGGCAACACCTGGCGCCAACAGGGCGTCAACATCGATTTCGGATTGGAGTTCTCAAAACTCGTCCGCGAAATCAATTTCACCGGTTATGTCACCCGGATGAACGCCACGGACTTTACCTCCATTCCGGATAGACTGTTGGCCGGATTCAGTGCAACAGTTGTCCAGCAACAAGGCTTGGATATCGGGTATCACAGAACATCATTGTTCAATGTACAGGGTACCGCAGCTACCGGAGGCGCCTTCTCGAACGATGTGCATTCTGCAACTTTGCTCGTAAAGAAAACAATCGGTGCAGTAGCACTGCACTGGAGCAGTGAAGCAGGAGAAAGTCGTCTGGAAGATGAAGCCTATCCTGATCAATCTCCGTTGTCCGACTATTTCCTCTACTCCCGACTGGCCTTGTCCTGGGAACCGCGGCACCTCTCCTTTTACATGGGTTATCTGAATGTAGGACCTGACTTCCGCAGTCCGGGTGCACAGAACAAGGAGATCGATTACACCTCCTTGTCCGGATATTTCGACCGTTATACCAATTCTCGCGTACTGCGACCGCTTTCTATCACGGACTATCTTCAGGATGAAAATATTTACAGACCCTCGATACAGTCGGATCTGATGTCGGTCAATCCTTCCATCAACAATATCTCACCCTACGGCCTGTCCACGTTCAACAGGTTGGGTGGATACATCGGATTGAACTATTCGTCAGCGAAAGGCGTGTCAATCAACCTGCAACAAGACCGATTGCGTGAGATCCGCGGTCAGGGGACACTGGCATTGAAGGAGTTTGTCCGTACAAAGGGATCGTTGAGCGTTGATCTCCACCGTCTGATAGATATCAAGCGGAATATCGTGCTGCGTGCCGGTATCGACGACCAGATTACAAGCCGTACAAGTCAGTCGACATTGGAAGACATCGACCTTCATGCTGTCCGGTATTTTGCCGGTATGGAATTGGAACTGGTACGCCGCTTCGACTTGATGGCGGGATGGATGTCACTTCGCGCTGATGGAAATGAATTCCTGCCCGAGCGTGACGGTCCTTCCGATATCGGATACTTCGAGTCGGTCAGCTACGATCTGAATGAATCTTCCTGGGCGACGGGTCTCCGATTCAGATTCGATCCGAAAATATACCTGTCTGCATTATACCAGAAAACCATATACGAGGAACGCAGCGGAGCATCGGTCGGATATTCGCTGGACCGTTTCGCCCTCATCTATTCCATGACCTTCTGACCATGAAAAACAGTGTACTCCTATTATTTAGTCTAGGGCTGCTCTTTTCGAGTTGTCGCAAAGACGAAGCTGCGTATGACGGGGTCAGTCTGAACGACCTGTTCAGCGATTTCAGAATGCTTGACAGTTTCCGGGTGGACAGGGATACCGTCGATTTTGCTACCGGACAGACTGCTGTTTTCTCCGCCCGCTTCAACAAACCGGTCTCGTGGACGATTGAAGTGATCGGACAGACTTCGAAAGCTAAAAAGGTCATCACCGGTCAGTCGAGGGAAATTGATGCTTCAACAGCCGAGTGGAACGGGTCTACGACCGTATTCCCAATGTTCAAGGCGGAGCGCTGTATCGCACGGTTGCTTATCAACGATGTGCCGGATACCTTTTTGACGTCGACGTTCATCAAGACAGTAAAACTTAATCCCGGGTTCACCATCGCTGATTTCGAATTCGGGCTGAATCCCGCATGGACTCGGTTTGTACAGTCGGGCGCGAATATGGACTTCAATGTAAAAAGCGACACGTTGGCGCCACAGGGTTCAAAATACCTGAAGATGGCAGGCACAGTCAACTGGGATTATCTCATCGGCCTGATCGATTTTCCTGCTACGGCTTTTTCTGCGAACAATACGTTCCCGTTAGCGTCAAATCCGGATGATGTTTACTTCAATTGTCTGATCTATGGTGTTCCGAATACCAACGAATCCCTGGTATTGTTCCAATTCAAGGAGGACGAAAACGGAGATGGCGTATATAATAACGCCGCCACGGACGACCAGTATGATTACCAGATCACAGTCAATTGGGAAGGGTGGAAACTTGTGACTGTAAAATACGCCGACCTCATCAGCCTGAGTAACGGTCAGCCTACATTACCCCGGGGCAATGCCCTTCATAACCCGGATAAGCTCGCTAAGATCTCCATGCTGCATCTTGCGAATCCTGCCAACGGGTATGCCCATTGCAAAATCGATTATATCCTGTTCACATCCACTCCGCTGCAACCGTGATGAGAATCGGCGTCTTCGCTTTCTTACTGTTGTCCGCCTTCCGGGTAAATGGACAGGACGGTGAACCGTTCGTCCGTGTTACGCGCCAGGGGCTTTACGAATATCCGACGGATATAGCGGCACAAGTAAACAGTGACAATAAACCGTTTGTCGTCTTTTCAGACGATATGGGTAGTGAAGTATGGGTTTCACCCGAGAAGAAATGTATCACTATGGGGAAGGTCCATGCCCCTGTTGCAGAGGGAACTACGGCCATTCATCTTACTTGGGACAAGGTCTCCGGCGGTTGCGATTGGATCGGAATCGGTTTCGGATGGGAGGATTGGCAGCCGAAGGATCTTTCCGGCAGCTGGCGCGAACTCGCATTGTCTTTGAAGGTCCGTGCCGTCACGGGCACCTTCTCGAATTTTCCGGTGGCGTTCGCATTCGAGGATTACTCAGGTGTCCAGACGTATTGCGGCTTTCAACTCAGCCAGGCGTCGGGCCGGTTCAACGACCGGGAATGGACGACGGTACGAATTCCGTTGACGGATTTTCCTTTTGTCCGCAAAGATGCCAATCTAAGCAAGGTTAAGCAGCTGATGATACAGCTGGAAGGCGCCGGAGCTGTTTATCTGGAT
>JBJOMA010000178.1:0-4492 GCA_046052625.1 Bacteroidota bacterium | reverse complement strand
GAGTCGAACATTGGTACGCGGACTGATACCGTTCAGGTTGATACTGTCGCGGCGCCATTGGGTGGCTGTCGGAGTGAAGCCGGTGTTCGAAACGTAATTGGTTATGGTTGCAAGTGTGGCGCCCGACTTCTGGTAGGAGGTAGGAGTCCATGTTTCGCCGCAATTCGGACTGGTGAAGATGCGCAGCAGGTCGGCTGTCGTAGAATTCCGTTCGGCATGGGCGACGTAAAAACGCAGCTTGACGCCGATGAGGTTGGAAATATCATATCCCGGCGTGATGTATTCGTCGATCTGTCCGGCGGTATTGGACCAGTTATTCATCTTGATGCAGCCGGTCGTTCCGTTGACGCCCGCAGCGGTGAAGTGTTCCCACGTGACGGTATTCGCGTCAAAGTTCTTCACCCAGCCACCCGTACCGGGGAAGTCGGAGGGGAGCGCGAAAGTTGTCAGGACAGGTGTGTTGTTACCGGAGGTGCCGTTGACACGGACAAAACCGGCACGGGTGAAGGTATCGGACCCGGTGGCATTCGAGGCAATCAGTGTTACGTCGTAGATGCCGGCTGTGTTGTAAGTGACGGTAGGGTTGGAGTCCACCGAAGTAGCGGGCGTACCGCCGGGGAAGATCCAGTTCCACGAGGTAGGATGACCGTTCCAGGAGTAATCGGTAAAGGTGATTGAACGTCCTTCGCAGACCGTCTGTTTTGTGGTGTAGAAGTCGGCATTCGGAGCGCATATGCTGGTGGAGGGCCAATTCGCTACACCGGTGGCGGCGAGGTTGGCGGCTGTCCAAAGGTTGCTGCGTCCTGCTACAGATGAGTTGAGAGTGGCATACATGCGATCACGCTGACCGATCGTAAACATGCAGTCACAATAAGAATACTCCATGAAGTTCTGGACGTTTTCAATCACACCGGCCGTACAGACGGAGCCGTTCAGGTTACAGGATGTCCAGCCTTGCGTTATCGGCGTATCGTTGACGAAGTCGTCACCGCAAGCTACACCCGGACTGTTGGTAGATCCCCAAGGGTGGAGCAGATTGAAGTGATGTCCCGTTTCATGCGAAATGGTATGCGTTCCACCCGAACCGGAGGTTCCGATGGTTCCGATGTAATCATGGCGTGACATGATTCCGTCCACACTGTTGGTGACGGTTCCCGGGAGATGTGCATATGCCGCAGCTCCTGTATTTTCAAGGGACAATGCCGTCCAGATGTTCAGGTATTTGTTGTTCGGCCACGGGTTGAGTTTCGAGCTGTTGTTAGCGGAAACGGTCTTGCTGGTGACGATACGGTCGATACCGTTGGTGCAGTTGCCGTTGGGATCGATGGTCGCCAGGCGGAATTCGATCTGACAATCGACGGAAAGCGCCTGGTATTGCGGAATGATGTTGATCGTGTCCGGATTGAGTTTGCGGAAATCTTCGTTCATGTGCCGTATGCAGTCCTGGATCTGTGCATCAGAGATGTTCTCCGGTCCATACTGGTGCAGTACGTGGAATACGACCGGAATCACATACAAAGCAGGTCCTCCGTTGGAGCGCTGCGGAGCACCAATGCGTTGCGTCTGTTGTTGTGCGATGAAACTGGCGGTGAAATCTTCCAGTTGCTGACGCACGGACAGGATGGACGGATCATTCGTAACGGCTTCCCGGTAATATTCGTCCGTAAAACATCGATGCTGCTGGGCAAATCCGTTGATACCGGTCAGCAGACAAGCGGTCAATACGGCGATAAATGTCTTTTTCATGGTTATGGAGTGATGTTCCTTGTGGTTCAACAAATTACAGGCTGGGTAAGTTTGTAAAAGTACCCAAACGCCTCCGAATTTCCATGAAAAGGGGGAAATCTGACGGACAAATGACCATATGTCTGCTGAGATGCCGATCGGCTTTCTGCAGAAAGTTGAAAATCAGGAAATAAAGGGCGATCAGCCCAGGGCCTGCCTTAAGTCTTCCACCAGGTCGCGCTCGTCTTCGATTCCTACACTCAGGCGAAGGAGCGAATCAACGACACCGGCTTTTTCACGGACTTCTTTCGGGATCGAAGCGTGGGTCATCGTAGCCGGATGGCCGATAAGCGATTCGACTCCGCCCAGCGATTCAGCGAGTGAAAAGACCTTGAACCGGGAGGCGATGGCGAACGCTTCCTCGAGCGAGTTGCCTTTGAGCGTGAACGAAATCATTCCGCCGAAACCGCGCATCTGCTTTTTCGCGATCTCGTGGTTGGGATGATCGGGAAATCCGGGCCAATGCACCTTGTCGACTTTCGCGTGCGACTTCAGGAACGCCGCCACCGCTTTTCCGTTACTGCAATGCCGGTCCATCCGCACATGCAGCGTCTTGAGACCGCGCAGCACCAGGAAACTGTCCATCGGACCCGGCGTCGCTCCGCATGAGTTGGCAATGAACGCCAGCTCTTCATACAGCTTGTCGCTGTTGGTACAGGCGGCTCCCATGACGACATCCGAATGTCCTCCGAGGTATTTGGTGGCGGAGTGCATGACGATGTCCGCTCCCAGGTCCAGCGGGTTCTGTAGATAAGGGGACGCGAAGGTGTTATCGACCACCAGCAGCAATCCTTTTTCCCGTGCGATGGCAGCCGTCGCGGAGATGTCGATGATCTTCATGATCGGATTTGTCGGCGTTTCGACCCAGATCATTTTCGTTTTCGACGTAATATGCTTTCGGATTTCCTGCACATCGGCCATATCGACGAAATTGAAAACGATGCCGAAGTGGGCGAACACTTTGGTGAACATCCGGTACGAGCCGCCGTACAGGTCGTCTGTCGCGATCACTTCATCGCCGGGGCGTAAAAGTTTTATGATTGCGTCTTCCGCTCCCTGTCCGGAGGAGAAACAAAGTCCGTGACGGGCGTTTTCCAGGGATGCGATGCATTTTTCCAGTGCGACGCGAGTGGGATTCTTGCCCCTGGCATACGCATATCCTTTGTGTTTGCCCGGACTTTCCTGGACATAGGTGGAGGTCTGGTAGATAGGTGTCATGATGGCGCCCGTAGCGGGATCCGGTTCCTGACCGGCATGGATGGCGCGCGTTCCGAATAGCAATTTTTCTGAAGACATGCTGCGAAGATAGGGGATTCGTCCGTAACGATTACCTTCGCGACATGTCCGCGGTCTTGTATTACCTCTTTATTTTTCCGGTATCGCTGCTGCCGTTTCCGCTACTTTACCTGCTGTCCGATTTCCTTTTCCTCATTGTCTATTACGCAGTACCGTACCGTAAGAAGCTGGTGCTCGAAAACCTGCGCCGTTCTTTTCCGGAAAAAGCGGAGTCGGAACTGTTGGCCATCCGTCGCGAATTCTACCGCCACTTTTGTGACCTGGTCGTCGAGAGCCTGAAGACCTTTTCCGCATCTCCGCAGTCTATCCGGAGTCGTGTTGAGTTGGTCAACCTTGAACTGATTGACCGGTTATACAAGGAAGGGAGAAGCGTCATCCTCGCCACCGGACATTATGCCAACTGGGAATGGCCGGCTATCACATTGCCGTTTCACAGTGCACATACGGCTACCGGCATTTACAAAAAACTGTCCAACCCGTTCTTCGACCGCAAGCTCCAGCAGTCAAGGTCCCGCTTCGGTTTGAAGCTAATGTCCACCAAAGAGGTGGCGCAGTTCTTCGCTGCGCACGAAAAGGCTTGCTGTACCTATGGATTCATCAACGACCAAAGCCCTTCCGATCCCCGCCGTGGACATTGGTTCCGTTTTCTCAATCAGGACACCTGCCTGCTCATGGGTGTCGAGTCGTATGCGGTGAAATATGATTTTCCGGTCGTTTACGTCGTCATCACGAAAAAGCGTCGCGGACATTACCGGCTGGAATACCGTATGGTATCGGAGCATCCGCGAACGGAGCCTAAATATGCGATTACGGAAGCCTGTTCCCGCATCAACGAATCCATCATCCGTCAGTCGCCGGCCTATTGGCTCTGGACGCACCGTCGCTGGAAACACAAAAAGGTATCGGATAACGCGTAATGCGTCGGATCATTTCTCGTAGAAATGCATCTCGCGGATGTAGTCCCAGACCGCAGCCGGCAGCATGAATCTAACATCCTTCCCGTCACGTATCGCCTTGCGGATAAAGGTGGCCGACAGTTCCATTGTCGGTGCGTCAATGACTTTCACCTTCGAATGCTGAAGCAGCTCTCCGCCTTCACTCTCTTTACGCGGATACACGTACAGTTCGACCATCTCAAGGATCCGTTCCCAGTTCTTCCACTTCTTGAAGGATTCAAGATTGTCAGCTCCTAGGATGAGCGCAAACGTATGCTCCGGATGCTGCTCGAAAAGATAGGTCAGCGTATGTACCGTATAACTGGGCTTCGGCAACGAGAATTCGATGTTCGATGCCTTGAGCTTCCGATAATCCCCGATGGCAGCACGTACGAGCTGCAGACGGTGCTGGTCCGACAGCAGACTTGATTTATCCTTCAACGGGTTGTGCGGAGAGACCACCAGCCATACCTGGT
>JBJOMA010000177.1:0-4744 GCA_046052625.1 Bacteroidota bacterium | reverse complement strand
CGGTAGTTATTCAACAAGCACCGTGTGGCGTGCACACTTGGTAAATGGACTTTCGATAAACAACGGGCTGTCCACCGGCATCACCTTGGTCTCGAATACCAGCCTGATACGGACGGTAAATCCGGATGAGCCGACTGCGGAACCCTCCACTGTAGCCGGAAACGAAGAGTCGCTACTTCTGAACTCCTATCCGAATCCGACCGGCGGATCGGTGACGATACGTGTATCAGGACTATTACCGGATCAGGATACCCGTATCCGCATCGTGGATATCACCGGAAGGAGTATTTACACGGAAGTGATCGGCAGCGGTTATGAGATCTACGAGCAAGTGTTCGATCTGTATGATCATCCTGCCGGCATTTACCTTGTCATGGTCGAACAGAACGACCGCAGGGAATTCATACGCGTCCTGAAACAGTAATTTTCAGAAGTCCTGACCAACCATTGAAAACGGCTGCCTCTTTCGGGCAGCCGTTTTGCTTTTAACAAGAAACCGGAATTGTAATGAAATGAAGGAATCCGTCGGATTCATGGCCGCAAGTGCTCGATTTCCGCCGGTCAGGATCCTGCGGATCAACGATGAGCGGTACCGTCCATCGCACCTACACGCAGGACGGGGACGTTCACCCACGACTTATATCCTTTTACCAAAATAGCCCTCCCAAATGAGCCATTACGGCTGGAATTGGGCAAAAGGGGTGACAGATCCATCCAAAAGCAATACTAAATTCAGTAAATTGTAGATAATCCATGAAACCGGAGGATGCCGTTTCACGGCAATTCGCTTTCCGGTCAGTAAACTTAGAATGCTAAACGCCAGGAACACCTATCAACATGGCTTCGATCCCTCGTCCTTCAAGGGGGCAGCGAGATGTATCCTGCTGTTTATAGCGTCCCTTTTCTTTGGCTTCAGCTCCTTCGCACAGGTGAGTCTGACCGCCACCAGCGGAACACTTACTGCCACCTACACCAGCCTGGGAGCGGCCTTCGCTGCCATCAACGCTGGTACGCACAAAGGTGCGATCGATATCCGTATCACCTCCACTTTCACTGAACCGGGAGCTACGACAGCCCTGCTCCGCAGCGCCAGTCCTTCCAGTTATACTTCGGTGACCATCAAACCTACTGGAAACGTGAGTATAAATGGCACAGTCACCGCCGGTCGCGCCATCATCGAACTTTCAGGCGCGGACAACGTGACCATTGACGGAGACGATCCCGCTACGACCGGCAGCCGGAACCTGACAATCGCCTTCACCTCCACTGCCGCCACCTCCACTGCCTGTATCCGCGTCAGCTCGAACTCGACGACAGGAACCGACGGTGCCGACAACAATACGATAAAGAACTGCATAATCACCGGTAGCCGGTCTTCCCTTAGCACCGGAAATACCTTCGGCATCAACTTGTCAAACTATTCCTCCTCCAGCCTTCTCACCGGAGGGTACTCCAGCATCAATAACAGTTTCGTAAACAACCTGATCACCCGCTGTCTGTTCGGAATCTGGGCTCAGGGAGCCTCCTCCGGCTATCCGTTGACAGGGCTGCAGATCATGGACAATGTGATGGGAAACGGAACGTCCGCCACCAACATGGGCGCACGGGGAATTCTGGTCACCAACACCTCTACTTCCTCATCGACAACCGCAGCCGTCATCAGCGGCAACAACATCCAGGCCGGAGCTCCCGGAACTTCCAGTTACAGTCTGGCGGTAGCAGGCATTGAAATCGGTGCGAACAATTACGGCCTTCAGCTTTTCGGAAACTATATCCACGATATCAACCAGGCATCCACTTCGTATGGAGCATCCGGTATCTATCTTTCGACTGCAGGCGGGAATACGGACATTGCCATCTACAACAACTTCATCCGTGCCATCACCGCATCCAAAACGGTATCCTCGTTCGACAGCGCTTCTTATGCGAATATCGGCGTGTGGATCGGTGCCCAAGCAACCGGTATCCGATTCGACCATAATACGGTCGTGCTGAACACCTACAACCAGACCGGAACGAACGTCAATTTCGTCTCCGCTGCCGTGGCGGTGACTTCAACCTCCGCCACCTTCGCATCCTTCCGTAACAACATCCTTGTCAACCGTGACACCTCCACAAAAGCCAACGGATTTTATACGGCAGCGACAGCCGTCATATCCGGAGCAGTCGTGAACAACAACGATTATTACGTTCCGAACGGAGGTGTAATCGGCACCTACAACAGTACGCCGATTTCTACGTTGAACAGCTGGAAATCAGCTACCGGGAAAGACGGGAATTCGTTCGCCATTTCACCCAACTTCGTATCCACGACTGATCCGCACTTGAATAACATCTCGGCATCGGTGCTGGAATCCGGGGGAACCTCCGTAAGCGGAATCAACACAGATTATGACGGACAGACGCGACCGGGACCGACGGGATCCACCAAAGGCGGAGGTACTGCGCCCGACATCGGCGCAGACGAATTTGACGGCATTCCCGCCACTACCGTGACTATTTCCAATCTGACATTGTCACCGGGCGAACAATGCCAGGCAGTTTCACATACTATTACCGCAACTATAACTCCGGGATCTACACCTGTAAATTCCGTCGTTCTCAATTATTCCGTCAACGGATCTGCAAAACCGCAGATTACCATGACCAACACTTCCGGTAACACTTGGCAAGCGACCATTCCGGCGGCATCACCAAACAATGGAACAGTCGCATGGAGTGTGACTGCAACCGACGGAGCAACGACTAAGACGTCTTCCGGTGCCACGTATCAGGATGCTGCAATTTCAGGAATAGGCCTTGCTGCGTACACCGACCCTTCTCCCGTCTGTCTCGGTTCCCTTGCCACACTCGTCGCCACACCCTATTCCGGAACCGCCGCTAACTACGCAGCACCTCCTGCGGTCGGATTCCCATTGGATGATGAAGACATCGGAAACGTGACCATCACGCAATCGACCACTACCTTGCTGAATAACTCCTCGACAAGGAACAGTCTTACGGGAACCTTAGGAACC
Organism: Bacteroidota bacterium; assembly: GCA_046052625.1. Taxonomy (GTDB): domain Bacteria; phylum Bacteroidota; class Bacteroidia; order AKYH767-A; family 2013-40CM-41-45; genus Pollutiaquabacter. The sequence continues at coordinate 1,727 of JBJOMA010000177.1, read as the reverse complement.
GCCACCGGCACTGCCGGCAGTTACAGCGATTTCAGCGCACTTGGCGGTTTTACGCTCGTAGCCGGCCAGACCTACTCGTTTTCGCTCTCTTCGTTGCAAAGCACATCCGCCTTCGGAAACTCGATGGCCATCTTCATCGACTATAACCGAGACGGCGACTTTGATGATTATTCAGAAACCGTTTACATACCGTTCAACACCGTGAACGGCGCGCATGCGGAAACCGGCACTTTCACCGTTCCAATGACCGCCTTCAACGGCCTCACCCGTATGCGCATATTATGCAATGAGGGAATCATCTCCACGGCCAATATGAGCATAGTCCGCGGAGAACGCGAAGACTACGGGCTGACAATCAGCAGCAGCAATAACGGGGGCGGCGGGGGACTTCCTTTACTTTCTTATACGTGGTCGACAGGAACAACCGTCATTGGCACGGGGCAGTATTTCGCGACGCCGATAAACGGAAACACCACCTACTCACTAAGCGGTGTTTCCACCGGTGGCTGTTCCCTGAGCGCATCCGTGACAGCAGTCACTACTCCGGCCCCAACAGCTCCTACAGCTACAAATTCTACCCAATGCAATCCGGGTGTGCCTTCCGCCAGCGTAAGTTCCAACAGCGGGTTGCCATTGGCGAATTTCCGGTGGTATACGCAGCAGTACGGAGGAACGCTATTGCAGGACAGCACCTCCACCACGTACGCAGCAACTGTCAGCGCATCCGACACCTTATGGGTTTCCGAGTATGACGGAACATGTGAAAGCGTCAGGACTCCGGTTTACATAACCTTCTCTGCGCCTGCGATCAACGCTTCCAACAACGCGACCATCTGTAGCGGAAGTTCAACGACACTCACGGTCAGCAGCACGAACGATCCTAAATACAAATACACCTGGAACAATTCGGCCGGTACCGGCAGCAGCGTGACGGTTTCGCCTTCTTCAACAACAACCTATATCGTAACCGCGCTGGACACGACAACCGGAACACTCACCTCCGGTTGTACGACGACGGATACCGTTATTGTCACAGTAATTCCCTCGATAACCTATACCACTAGTAATAGTTCCTGCGGAAGTTACACCTGGAGCGTGAACGGAGCCACCTACACCCAATCCGGCACTTACATCAGCACATCGAACTGCACGACGAATGTATTGAATCTGACTATACTGCCTGTCAACAACGGTTCCGGATCCGCCTCGGCATGTAACAGCTACACCTGGCAAGGAACGACCTATACCGTATCCGGAACGTATACCAAGTCACTCACGAACGCGGCGGGCTGCGACTCGACGGCTACACTAAATCTGACGATCAATTATTCCAGCTCAGGCAGTAGCTCTGCCACGGCCTGCGACAGTTATACCTGGCAGGGAACGACGTACACGACTTCGGGCACTTACATTAAGACGCTCACCAACACAGCGGGATGCGACAGTACCGCCACACTGAATCTGACCATCTACCCAACGGCTCAATACACTCGGACAGTGGTAGCATGTGATTTCTATAGTTGGACCCTAAGTGCCCAGACCTATACACAGAGCGGAACCTATTCGTTCATAAACGGATGTGAAACATCTATTCTGTACCTGACTGTTAATCATCCAACAAGCGGTTCCGGATCAGCCAGTGCATGTGACAGTTATACCTGGCAAGGAACTACCTATACATCCTCAGGTGTTTACACAAAGACATTATGGGGCGCAAACTCATTAGG
>JBJOMA010000176.1:0-3446 GCA_046052625.1 Bacteroidota bacterium | reverse complement strand
TCATGGCATCGGCGACGCCGCGGCTGCGTTTTACCATGGCTCCGAAATCGGCCTCGACGCCGGACGCTTTTACACCGTAATCCTGTGCGTGCAAAAGATATTCATAGACCTGAGCACTCTTCAACAAGGCTTTAGTGGGAATACATCCCCAGTTGAGGCATACGCCGCCAAGCTCTGTACGCTCGATGACGGCTGTCTTCATGCCCAGTTGTGCTCCGCGGATGGCAGCAACGTAGCCGCCGGGGCCGCTTCCAATGACGATAAGGTCGAAGTTCATAATCTGTTTCGTTGTATTCAGAAGGGCGAAGATAGTCATTGTTTGTCATTTCAGGGGCATCCTTCATCGCTGCGATTGTTCTTATCTTCGCTGCTTCAACCGACTTCCGGTCGTATCCTTTATCTATCTGCGCACGCTGCATGAATTACCGTTTCACCTTTCCCAACCGGGTTTCGCGATTCGCACTTATCGAGTTCACTGTCGACGGTCTAACCGGTGATGACCTGGAAGTCCGGCTTCCTTCCTGGCGACCGGGTCGTTACGAGCTGGGCAATTTCGCCAGGAATATCCGCTCCTGGAAAGTGACAGACGGCGAGCATCATCCGCTCGCCTACATGAAAACCGCAAAGGATGTCTGGCGCATCGAAACCGGAGGTTCGTCAACGGTGCGTATTTCTTACGAATATTATTGTTCGCAAGCGGATGCAGGCGCCTGCTGGGTGGATGAATCACTCGTCTACATCAATCCGGTCCATTGTTGCGTTTATATTCCCGATCACATAAGTCTTCCCTGCACCGTAGAACTTGATTTGCCCGCTGACTACTCCATCGCCTGTTCTTTGCAGACTGATGGTCCGCAACGGTTCAAAGCCGCCGATTTCCACGAGCTGGTGGACAGTCCGTGGATGGCGGCTGAGGAACTGCTCCATGAAATATACAAGGCGGGCGATACGGATTTTCACATCTGGATTCATGGAAACGTACAGCCGGATTGGGAAAGGTTAATCGGTGACTTCCGAAAATTCACCGAGGTGCAGCTGCAGGCGATGGGTGATATTCCCGTCAAGGATTACCATTTCCTCATTCTTGCACTTCCCTTTGCGTATTATCACGGTGTCGAGCATCTCCGTTCAACAGTACTCGCGTTAGGTCCTGCCGAATCGTTGATGCAGTCCCCGCTCTATGACGAGCTGACCGGAGTGGCCTCGCATGAGCTGTACCACGTCTGGAACATAAAAACACTGCGTCCTGCCGAACTGCTTCCCTACGACTATTCCGCAGAGAATTATTCCCGTCTCGGTTTTGTCTATGAAGGCGTCACTACTTATTACGGCGATCTTTTTCTCGCTCGTGCCGGCGTCTATTCGAAGGATCAGTATTTCGATGAACTCGGTACTCGGCTTCAGCGACACTTCGACAGCCATGGTCGTTTCCATCAGCCCGTCGCAGAGGCTTCGTTCGATACATGGCTGGACGGGTATGTGCCCGGTATTCCGCACCGCAAGACTTCCATCTATGACGAAGGATCATTGGTCGCCTTGATGACCGATCTGCTAATCCGTCGTGCCACCGGACACAAAGCTTCCCTGGATCATGTCATGCGTATCCTGTACGAAGACTTCGGTAAGAAACGCATCGGCTATACGGAAGGAGACTACATCACCGTGGTAGAAGGGGTCGCCGGCATTCCGATGACCGACTTTTTCGCTGATTACGTGTATGGTACCGAGAACTATGAACCTCTGCTGTCCGAATTGCTGCAGGAGGTCGGATGTGTCCTGGAGCGAACACCGGCTTCTGTAGCGAATGAAAACCGATTCGGATTTCGAGTTGTCTCATCCGTCGGTACGACCCGTGTCACCGCCGTACTTCCCGGATCCGTAGCGGATCGAAACGGCATCGGAAAAGACGACGAGCTGGTTGCCGTCGGTGGCCATAAAGTGGAAGGGAACCTGGACGAATTGCTGAGAGCGTCAGAAGGGCAGGAGGTGGTTCTTACTCTCCTTACACCGATGAAACGTGTGAAGGATGTCGTACTTCCCATGGAACCGGTTTCCTATTATCACCGTTATCGTATCCGTTCGGTAGAAAACCCGACCATCAATCAGCAGACGGCCCTGCAACAATGGTTGCATTCCTGAACAGTACAGCAAAATCTATTCATCATGAAACAAATCATCCATACCACTTCCGCTCCTGCACCGATCGGACCCTATAGCCAGGCTGTAAAGGCCGGCGGATTCCTGTTCTGTTCCGGAATGATCGCTATTGATCCTGTTACCGGAGCATTGAAGTCCGGTGAGGTCGCCCAAGAGACCGAGCAGATCATGCAGAATATCGGTGCTTTGCTAAAGGCGGCCGGTCTGGAGTACAGCGATATCGTGAAGACGTCCATTTTCCTTAAGGACATGGGTCAGTTCGCCACGGTGAACGATGTCTACGGTAGGTATTTCACGTCTGATTTCCCTGCACGGGAGACAGTCGAAGTGGCCCGTCTGCCGAAAGATGTGAATGTGGAGATCTCCGTCATTGCACTGCTCAAGTGACCGCTTGGTTATAGGTGATAACGTAATTACTATCATCGACTACCGACTACCGACTACCGACTACCGACTACCGACCACCGACTACCGACCACCGACTACCGACCACCGACCACTGACCAGTTACTGCATGAAGGTCCTGCTGTACGATAATTACGACTCGTTCACCTACAATTTGGTGCATCTCTTGGAGGCGGCGGATCAACGTGTTTCCGTGGAAGTCATGCGTAACGACGAGTACGAACTCGACCGCTGGAAGCGCTTCGATGCAGTGGTCATCTCTCCGGGGCCCGGTTTACCGGTGGAGTCCGGGAATCTGATGGACTTCATCCGTTCCGTGGAAGGGGAGCGTCCGGTGTTGGGCATCTGTCTGGGTTTGCAGGCATTATTCGTCCACTTCGGTGGCCGATTGGTCAATCTGAGTCTCGTACGGCATGGCATCGCCCTGCCAACAGTCATTTCGGACACCGGTGATCCGCTATATAAGGGGGTGGAGCAGGGATTCCTGGCCGGCAGGTATCATTCATGGGTGGCTGATAAAGCGTATGTCCCTGAAAATCTGAAAGTTACGGCTACCGACCAGGACGGGCAGATCATGGCCATCCGCCACCGAGAGCTTGAAATGGTGGCAGTCCAGTTTCATCCAGAATCTGTATTGACGCCAGAGGGACCAAAAATCCTTCAAAATTGGCTGAAATCTTGCTGAAAAAGAACATTTGAAGGCATTCGTCGTATCAGGAGGCATATTCTGCACTGATCATGATTGTCATCAAATTCGGAGGGACTTCCGTCGGGAGTCCTGAACGTATCACCGGTGTTTTTGATATCGTCACCGGCCTATTAAAGAAAACAGGTAAACGTAAGCTGGCAGTAGTCGTTTCCGCCATGACCGGCGTGACCGATGA
>JBJOMA010000175.1:0-23627 GCA_046052625.1 Bacteroidota bacterium | reverse complement strand
TGAGATGCAGTCAAGACAAAGCCATCCGTCGCGACCAACTGCTCCAGCAGCCTGAAGAAAGGTGGGGAGAAGAAATAGAGCGGCGCGGCATTCAGCTGACGCATATTTTCGAGGTACAGTTCCACGAACTGTCCAAAACCGTCACCACTCTCTATTCGCACCCCCTCCTTGATCGCCTTACGAATGCTGGTCCGGTTGCGGGCGGCATATGCTGCGAATTGCCGCTCCGGATCCGATTCGATCGGTACCGCCACGTAGTCGCGCAATCGGATCAACTCCATGTCAGTGGCGGAGGAAAAAAAGCGTTCATTGCCTAGCAAAGGATGGAAGCGGACGAACTCCGTGACGATATTTTCCGATCTGCAATACTCTCTGAAGTACTTATCGGCAGCGGCTAGAAATTCCGGATCATCGCAATCGCTTAACGGACCCGTGTAGCCATATGCAGAAGTGATATCGAACCAGCGTCCATCGACTAGCGCCTCCGGCACAGGTCGGAGCAAGAAGGGATACAGGAATGTAAAACCGGATGCGCGGTAACAGAAAAGACGGGCTTCTCCGTCTCCGTTCGCTTCATACATCCGGTGATAGCGGGCGGTGAAGTGAACGTCCTGTTGCTCCTCGGGCAGACCGGCCAACCGGCTGTCCCATATCGTCGAATCGGACGCCGGGATCACTTCATGACCGATAGTTGCCATCGGTTCAACCTCCCGATTTGAGGAACTCCTTGATCTTCCGGCAAACGGAAAGCACCTGCCCTTTTGTCAATTCCGGGAAGCTGGGCAGCATGATTGACTGATGATTGAGCTGTGTCGCCACCTTCATCTCGCCGCGAAGATGCTGCAGATGCGCATGCTGGACGATGGGATAGAACATCGGTCGCGTCTCGATGTTGTTCTCAAAAAGAAAGAGCTCCAAAGCCCGCTTCCGGGCGAGCGTGAATCCGTCGAGGCGGATACCGAACATCCACTGGGCATGCTCCGTTCCCGGTTCTTCATACTGGAAGCGGACTTCTTCGACAGAAGACAACTCGGCTCGGTAAAGCTCGAATACGGCACGTTTCATCTCCCGTATCTCATCCGCCAATTCCAACTGGCCATAAAGAAGTGCGGCCTGGATGTTTGTCATCCGATAGTTATAACCGAGCTTGTCGTGCACATACCGGACACTGGATTGCCCCTGCCCGCGCACGGAATTGAGATACTCGAACAATCCCTCGTCATCGGTAAAAACCGCGCCGCCCTCGCCGGACGTGATGGTCTTGTTTCCGAAGAATGATACGGAAGACATAAGGGAAGCGGTTCCCGCCATCCGGCCGTCATAAGTACCGAAAAGCGCTTCGCAGGCATCTTCAACAACCGTAACCCCGGGATGGGTCCGCCGGAATTCAGGCACATTGAATACATTACCCAGGTTGTGCACGACCAGTAGCGCGGAATCCGGGCCGATATCTTCCAACTGCCGCTGGTCCATGTTCCAGGTATCCAGTCGCGCGTCCACCGGTTTCAGCTCGAACCCGCCCGAATAAAGAAAGCTGTTCCACGCCGCTACGAACGCGTTGTTCGGCACCACGATCTTATCGAGCTTTGGGAATTTATATTTCAAGCCGAGCGCCAGCATGTGCGTGGCGCAGGTGCCGTTATTGACCAGAATGACATAACGGCTGCCGGTCTTTTCTTTGAGCAGTTCCTTGGCCTTATCGATGTATACTCCCTGTGAGGAGATCCACGTCGAGTCCAACGCATCGTGCGCATGTCGCAGACACTGCTTCGGAAGGTAAGGCTTATAGATAGGCAGCATGAAACTCCACCGGACGATGCCGGTACTACGTTAATACTCCTTTGAAGACCAAAAGTTACTTAAAAGTCCGGCTCAGCGTATGAGAGCGGCACCCCCTTTTGAAAGAAAACTGATACCGCGAAGGCGGTTGGCGATCACGAATTCCGAGAAAGCGCGGTTCTTATGGACATCGTCGCTGATGATCAATCCCGGGCGACGTACATGCGGAAGCACTGCAGTGAATTCAAAAAGCATGTTCTCGTAGCTGTGGTCGCTGTCGTGGAAGAAGAGATCGATCGTACCCAGCTCACCAAGCAGGGCGGGCAACAATTCCCTGGACGACCCTAATCGCAATTCCCATTGCCCGCGTAGCTCATCCGGAACCGCCCAGCCGGAAGACTGACGGATATTAGAGGGATTGTAACTTTGAAGATCATGATCCGGCAGGTCGATCGAGTACAAGCGACCGCTGCCGTTCTTACGGAGGGCGTTCAATATCGTCCAGGAGGATACGCCGTGTGCCACGCCTGTCTCTACCATGACAGCGGGCCGAGCCATGCGCACAATGAAATACAGGAACTTTCCGAAGAAGTGAGTCGGGCGGTTACCCGGAAGTTGTTTGCCGGTTCCTGCATTCATGGGTACGAAATCGCCGGAGCGCAGTTCCTGCAGCACCTGCTTTGCAAGCGCCGGTTCGAACCGTTCACCAAGCAGCATCCTGCCGGCGCGCAATAACATCACCTCGTGTAATGGTCCTTTCTCTCCCCGCCAATACCTATACATGGCGAACGGATGCGTCAGAAAAACCGTAGGAGAAAAGCGGGTGAGCATGATTCAGGATTCCGCGGGTCCGGATCGTTCGATTTGGCGAATGGTACGGTACGCAAACCGGATAAAGATAGTTGCATTCAGGAAATTGGTCAACATGAGCGCAATCGCCATCCCTTCGGCCTGAAAAACCGGCAAAAGCAACAGGGAAAGAGTCACACCGAGGACGATCGTGACTAGATAGGCGACTATGCGCATCTTGACAAGTCCCAGACTTTGCACCAACGGTAACGACCAGAACGTGACGGCCCCCAACAGTGCGCCGGCCAGGAAGAACATGAAACTGGCAGCGGCCGGTGCGAACTCCGGTCCATAGACCGCCTCTACCACCCAACGATTGATGAAATACATGACTCCGAACACCAGCAGGGCAGGAACGGCAGCGAAGGTGGTCACCTTCCGGATCATCAGTTTTACATCAGTGAATTTCCGCTCGGCGACGAGCTTGGAAAGTTGCGGATATATTGAACTGACCAGCGGATCGGTGAGGGTTAGTACGGAATAAGCCAGTTTCTTGGCGACTGCATAGTAAGCCACCTGCTCGGCGGAGGTGAGGAGCCCTAGCAGCAGCACATCCCCTTGTGAAATCATCGTCTTCAGGGTGTTCCCGAGGGAATTGCCTAATACGAACTTACGGATCTCCTGGCGTTCCTCCTCCAACAGATCACCGACGGAATTCGGATCGCGTTCCCATTCGTGCCGAAGCTCACGGAACGCCATGTAGTTCAGAATCGCGCCATTGAGGAAACGGACCACGATCATGGCGGGGAAAAAGCTGTCCAGGTCACGCGGATAGATCCAGATCACGGAAGCCACCACCACCGTCTCCAACGTATCCATGATGATCTCAATGACCGAAGTCGTACGAAAGCGGTAATGCAGACGCAGCAGTCCGCGACTGACTGAATTGAAGTAGGTGAGGCCGGCCGCTACCGCATACAGCAACACATATGTCTCAAGTCCGGGCGTATGAAAGAAATGCTCATAAGAGACGCTGCTCAGAACGAAAACAGCCGCAAGCGACACCGCAAGCATGACCAGGCTCCACCGCAAGCAGGAACGGACCAGCGCGAACAGCTGGTCTTTGCGCTGACGTGCCTGGAAAACGGCACCGTAACGGATGATAGCGGTGCCTAGATTGAGATTAAGGAATTCCTGAATCAACCCGACGAAAGCGACCACCAGCACATAGGAACCGAACAGCGTGGCACCGAGTCCACGTGCTATTAGGATGGAACGGAGGAACGCCAGTCCGGTACTGTAGAAGTTGGCGATAAAGACCCACGAACTGTTGCGGAACAGTTGCCGGGATTCACGGTCGAAGAAGCCTCTGATGGTTGTCACCTACGTGTGAATGAAAAGCAAGGGACGGTCTGTCGAAACCGATCCCGGCGATCAGCCTTCTTTTTTCTTTCGTTTCAGTCTTATTTTGATTCGTCTGCGTGGCTCCTCCTCGTAATAACCCTGGCCGTAGCCATAGCCGTATCCGTATCCATAGCCGTAACCATAGCCGTAACCATAGCCCATGCTGTCGTAACGTACTGCATTCAGGATGATCGAGATGTGCGGAACTTTCCCTTCCCGATAAAGCTTGTTGAGTGTTTCCAATTGCGCCCGACGCGTGGTGTTCTGACGAACGACATAGATGATGGAATTTGAATAAGGGACAAGCGCCATGGAATCGGCGATGATACCAAGGGGCGGAGAGTCCAGGATGACATAATCATAATGCGCCTTGACATAATCGAAGAGCTGCTCCATCCGGGCGCTCACCATCAGCTCTGAAGGATTTGGCGGCTTGGGACCCGAAAGGATGATGTCCAGATTGGGAACGGTCGACGGCTGAACGACTTCTTCGATGGTGGAGGCACCGATGAGGAAGTTACTGATGCCCTTTTCACTCTTCAGGCTGAAGCGCTCAGGCGTTTTCGGTTTACGCAGGTCGAATCCGAGCAGCGCCGTGCGCTTCCCGGAGATGGCAAGTATTGCCGCCAGATTCAGGGCACAGAATGATTTGCCCTCACCGCTGACGGAGGAGGTCATCAGGATGACGTTACACCTCTGCTGATGGATGTTGAAGAACTGCAGATTCGCACGGATGGAACGGAAAGCCTCGGTGATCGCCCCTTTAGGATTATCCTGCACCACCAGCTCGGAATCACCCTCCTTGTGTCCTACGAGACCCAGCAACGGAACAGGGGTAATCCGCTCCAACGACTGACGGTCGCGGATCTTGTCGTTCATAACATCCAGCAGGAAGATGATGCCGAACGGAATCAGAAGTCCGAACAGGATGGAAATCATGTAGACCTGCGCCTTCACGGGACTGATCGGACTCAGTGTGGCATGCGCATGGTCGACCATCTTGTTGTCGGAGATGGTCGAAGCCAGGATGATCGCTGTCTCAGCACGTTTCTGCATCAGGTAGGTGTACAAACCTGCCTTCACGTTTCGCTGTCGCTCGATATTCACGATGATCCGCTGGGAACCGGGCAGCAATTTGATCTTCCCTTCCACCCTTCCCAACTGAATGGAGGCCTCGCCCTTTGAGGCTAGCAGACCTTCCCGGATACTCTTGATGTTTTCCAACAAGTCCGTCTTGGTGTTCTGGATGGCCATGTTCAATTCCACCATTCGCGGGTTGTCTTCCGTAGCCGAAACAGCAAGGATGTTCCGCTGACCTTCCAGTTCGTTCAGCTGGGTGACCAGTTTCTGAAGCAGCGGGTCCTCGATACCCAGACTTCCGGGAGAGATTCCCTTCAGGTCCTTCTCTTCACGGACGTATTTTTCAAGATAACTGAGGAAACTCAGCTTGAGGTCGAGCTCCGAAATCTGCTGGTCGAAATTCTGGGCACTTTGAAGGTAGCTGGAGGCTTCCGTGCTGACATCGGTGATGCCTCGTTCAGATCGAAAGCGCTCGTACTCGCCTTCCACCGCATCCAGGTCGCGGGCAAGAATGGCGAGTTGTTCGTCGATGAACAAAAGCGAATTCCTCGCCAACTCGTTCTTCTCTTCGATATTGGTCCGCAACCAGACCTCTATCAGCTTGTCGATGAAATCGATGATCTTCTCCGGTACCGGATCCACCATGGTGATGGTCAGGATCGAAGATGTCTTGTTAGGAAGAGCGATGGTGATGGATTGCCGGTAACGGCTGATGAGGCTCTCCTTCGTGAAGAACCGTAATTCGTAATTGCGCTTGTTGTACTTCTTGTTATTGAACGCCTCGTCATTGAAACCGGAACGCTTCTCCACGGTGAACGTTCCCAGTCCGTTGGTGACTTTATTCCCGAAAAGACACACCTGGCTTCGCTCCACCTCCGTAACGGGATCGGTGTACGAGATCCGATACGAACGGCTGTTGATGATCGAGACGTCTACCGGAATCGAGTAGGCAAAGTATTTGAGCGTATCATACTTGAATACGAACGGGCAATTCTTGTACATCTCCGTCCGCTTGATGTTTCCGACCAGCGTATACATGACATCCAGATCGAGCTCGGCGATGGTCCTGGACACCACCGTCCTCGACCGTAACACCTCGATCTCGTTCTGTATGTTCCTGTCGGTGGTGAAATCATCCAGCTGCCGCAGGATGTCAGCGGCATCGGAACTGTTCTTCGCCTGCTTGATCATGACCGAACCCTCGGCCAGATACATGGGTGTCGTGACCCAATTGTAGTAGTATCCGCAGAGCATGGCGATGACGACGCCCGCTACGTAGAGATACCAGAAACGCAGGATGTTGCGGAAGAAAAACTGCTTGAAATCGAAGCCGCTCTCTTCCTCTTCTTGCTGTACCGGTGGTTGATAATCCTGCTGACTCATTTATTCAGTTACTCAATTCGCGATTTTCGTGAAAGCCAGCACGGACATGGTCAGCGATATGCCGCTGAAGATGACCGGGATGACCCTGTACCAGGTCTCTGCCATGGCTTTTTTGGTTTTCATCGGCTGCACATAGATGATATCGTTGCTGTGGAGATGATAATAGGGTGATGCGAATACCTCTCTTGATTCCAGATTCACCGTTCCGAAGATTCGCCGTCCGTTCTCTTCGCGGATGACCATGATATTGTCGCGCTGGCTGTAGACCGTCAAGTCTCCTGCAAGGGCGATGGCTTCAGGTAATGTGATGCTTTCATTTATGGTGCTTACTACACCCGGGTGCATGACCTCGCCCATGACGGTGACACGGTAATTGCGGATACTGAGTTTGATGGTCGGGTTCAACAGGTACTTCTCCAATCGGCGCGTAAGTGTGTCATGCGCCTCCGCGGTCGTCAGACCGGAAACGTGCACGAAGCCCACCAGCGGCAGACGTACCATGCCATTCGCATCTACAATATAACTGTTTGCAGTGGAATTCTGATCTTCCGGCCGCTCGGAAAAATTGAAAAACTTGGCTACTTCAGGACTGGAACTGGTCACGAAGATGGACAGGATGTCTCCCGACTGTAATACCGGAATGTAAGGTGTATCGACCCATGCTGCGAAAACAGAACTGTCTGTTGCAGGATTAGCTTGAAAACTGACGATTTTCCTCGAATCGATGCACGAGGAAAAGGAAGCCAGCAACAGCAGGTACAAAAAGCTCTTTTTCATGAATGAGTAGGTTGACGCCAAAGGAGTAACGTGTTTTTTACTCTCAAAAAACGGAATAGTTACGCGAATGCCCCCCTATTACAGGGGCCGTTACTCACTACCAAACTTCGAAAAAATGAAAAAAAGGGCTTATGTCAGTTGTAGATGTGCAACGAACCCGGCGAATTGCCGTCGAAATCACAGCGATACTGTTTCAACGGCCTTGTGGCCGGACCATTGAGCACCGAGCCATCGAAAAAGAGAAACTCGCTGCCGCACTTCCGGTCGACACCGCTTACGTTTCCGCTATCGGGCTCGACCAGTGAACCGGCAGCAGTAGGATCGAACGGACAAGCACGCTCATAAGCAGCGAACTCCGTCAGCGATTTTCGAAAAACGATGATTCCGCGATACCCGCCGTTCACAAGAACATAGTTTCCGATGGAGTTGAGCGCCGTATACTCCGGCAACGATAACGGAATATATATTTCCACAGCGACGTTTGGGATGTTGTCTGTTGCACCCTCTTTTCTGCAAGAGCTGATCGGCAGCACAGCTAAAAGAGCGGCAAGGACAATCAGATTCCGGATAATGAAACGTGGCATGTGAGTTAACGGATCGGCAATGAGATCAGCTTTTCACCTGAAGTTCCATCTTACAGTCCGGACAGGTGCCGGGCCGGTCGGAGACGACAGACGGGTGCATAGGGCAGGTATATTCGGTACGGGCATTCAGGCTGTCTGACTTGACCGCCTCACCGGTATTCTCCCGATCCGGAGATGAACATGCTCCTGCGGTAAGCGCCGCAAGTGCCAGGTATAAAATCAAATTGATTTTCATTCGTTACTTTTAGTGCATTAAAGATACATAATAACATTGCACCCTGCATGAACACGTTCCGTTTCATTCTTGCCGCATGCGCACTCCTGCTGATTTCACATTCAGCCGGTGCGCAGACCATCGACCAGGACGCGCGGACACCGATGAAGAGTCCGATCGAGGGCGGCAACAGCAAACAGCAGCGCAAAGCGGATAAGAAAAAGGAGAAACAGAAAGAGTTGCTGAACAAGGCCATAAAAAAGGGCAAGAAGCGCCACATGTCCTACCAGGAACGCGCCACGCGGCGGAGAATGAAACGGAGCATGAAAAAAGCGAACAAATGGAACCGGAATTGAAAGTCGGACCTCCCTCCATGAACCGACCCGTGAACCTTAACACCGACTGATCCGGATGCTACAACGACTCTTTCTTGGAAATACACTGGAGGATTACTGCTGGTCCATCGGCATTCTGCTGACCGGACTTGTTTTCAAGCGGCTGGTCTCCCGGGCGATTTCCGCAGGACTATTCCGCTTCTTCAGGAGAAAAAGCTACGAGGTAGGTGCGGAAGCATTCATCAACCTGCTTTCGGCGCCTTTCCAATTCCTGATCATGGTCGTGTTGCTCTACTTCGCTTGCGAACGTCTGAGCTTCCCTATGGAATGGCACCTGGCCTCCGACCAGGTCTTCGGCGTGCGCTTCGTCCTTGACCACTTGTACCGGGGCCTGCTCGTGGCAGGCATCACCTGGATGGCCCTTCGCCTCATCGACTTCTCCGCGTTGGTCCTGCTGGCTCGTGCCCGTCGCTCCTCCTCCCGCTCCGATGATCAGCTCATCCCTTTCCTCAAAGAAGCCGTAAAAGTCATCGTCGCAGGTATCGGACTGCTGGTCATGCTCGCCGCCGCTCTGGAAATGGATATCATTTCCCTTGTCACCGGATTGGGAATCGGAGGTCTGGCCATCGCTCTGGCAGCCAAAGAGACGTTGGAAAACCTGCTCGGCTCCTTCACGATCTTCCTGGACCGTCCGTTCGCGGTCGGTGACCAGGTGAAAGCGGGATCGGTCGAAGGGCACGTGGAAAGTATCGGCTTCCGGTCGACTCGTATCCGGGCGTTGGACAAGACACTGGTGACCGTTCCGAATAAAAAGATGGTGGATGCGGAGATGATAAACGAGAGCGAACGATTTCTCCGACGTTGCAAGTTCACATTATCTCTCAGGAACGATACGCCGGCCTACAAGATCGAAGCTTTCATCCTGGAACTGCGCAGCCACCTGCAAGCGCTGCCTGAACTGGACGGTCAGCCGAATGTACATTTCAGCGAATTCGGTGTGAACTCTTTGGATGTGACCGTATCATGCATACTCCGGATTCCCGATGGGGACATGTTCATGGCGGCCCGCGAAGCCGTCAACTTCCGGACGCTGGAGCTCATGAAAATGCACGGATGTGAATTCGCTGAGCAGAATGCAAAAGTCGTGATAGGAACTAAATGATGAACGGCGGTACGGACTGCAATCAGAGCAGCTTCCCGAGCGCCACTTCCATCCCTGCCTGACTGATGCCGGTTTTTTGGGAATGGATGGCGTGAACATCCTCCATCGCTTTTCCGATACAGGCATCCGTGTCGGCAAAAATCGCCTGATCCGTGATTGACGCATTCTCATTCATGAGATAACGGAATACACGTGCCATTCCGCAGTTCGCGATGAAGTCAGGAATGACGCTCAGATTGGCATCTGCGAATTCCATGATCGGTCCGAAGAAGATCTCAGGATCCGCGAAGGGAACGTTCGCTCCACAGGAGATGACCTCCAGGTTCTTTTCCAACATCCAGTCGATGTGCTCCCGGTGCACCAGTCTCGATGCGGCTGCAGGCACGAATATCTCGGCAGGCAGATGGAAGACCTCGTTCTTGATCTTATCGAAGGGAATCAACTGGTCCGTATGCAGCTGATTGCCTTTACGTTCCAGGAAAAATCGTGTCACCGCCTCATGAGAGAATCCTGCAGGATCCATCACGCCACCGTGACGGTCGATGATGCCGACAATCTTGACACCCCATTGGGACAGATAATATCCTGCGGCCGCGCCGACGTTCCCCCAACCCTGAACGATGGCACGCTTACCGGCCAATTGGCCACCATAGATTCGATAGTAGTGTTCCAGTGACTTGGCGACTCCATAACCGGTGATCATATCCGCCACCGTCAGCTGACGCTGCAGGTCCGGTGAAAATTCGGAACTGTCAATCACCTTCTTGACACCAAGCTGTAGCTGACGGATGACATTGGCGGTCTGCTCCGGGGTGCCTTGCAGGTGGCCGACCACGGTTCCCTCCTGCGGATGTCGCAATCCGTATTTCTCCGTGATCGGAATCACCTCGTGGATCTCATCAACGTTAAGGTCGCCGCCCGTTCCATAATACCCTTTGAGTATCGGCATCAGCGCACGGAACCAGCGCTCCAGGACTCCTTTCTTACGCGGATCCAATGGATCGAAGTTGATTCCCGACTTGGCACCTCCGATCGGCGGACCGGAAACGGAAAACTTGATCTCCATGGTCTTTGCCAAGGACTCGACTTCTCGCTTGTCCAGGCCTTTTCGCATGCGGGTCCCGCCGCCGGCGGAGCCGTTTCTTAGTGAGTTTACCACCATCCATCCCTCGGCCTCTGTCTCCGGATCCTTCCATTCAAACACGATTTCAGGCCTTTTTTCCTCAAATCGGCGAATCAATTCACGAACTTTATGGGCGGGTGTGGTGCTCATCGGCTGGTGATTTTCTTTGGGACTGCAAACCTACTCTAATAAATAGACTTGCAGAAATCCGACTGTAATGAAATCGCAACGGGGGACGACTAAAAATTCGCAAAAGTTTATTTCCGACTAATTTGTTCTTGTAATTTTGGAACCGCACAAATAAGTTTGCAGCTCGTCACCATCTTCTAAAAAGATCTGTCATGGCAACCAAGAAAAAAACCGCCAAGAAGGCGAAGGCCAAACCGGCCAAGAAAAAATCACCTGTTAAGAAAGCAGGTTCAGCTAAAAAAGCAGCAAAGAAAAAAGTTGCTAAAAAACCTGCTAAAAAGGTCGTAAAGAAAGCAGCAAAACCTGCGGCCAAGAAAGTGGCGAAGAAGCCTGCGAAGCCGGCCAAAAAAGCAGCTCCGAAAAAACCCGCAGCTAAAAAACCCGCAGCTAAAAAGCCGGCTGTTGCCAAGAAATCCGCACCGTCCCTTCCGGCTGCTGATGACCAGCTGCTGATGACAGACCATCACGAAGAAGAGACGGTCCTCGTTTCCCATTCCTCAGATGATGTAGAACGTCCGGAAATCGATTTGCCGATGGACGACGACGAAGACGGTGAAATGAAATTCGACGACGAGCCCTCAGAAATGAGCGACTTCGACGACGATGATGATGATTTCTGATCCGCCAGTACCGGCTCTGCCGTGACCGGTGACCCGATTTCCTAACTGGCTAAAGCCGCCTCGAAAAGGCGGCTTTTTCATTTATGGCAGGGCGACAGTACCGGCAACATGGTCACGGCCGGCGCCCGTTACACTGGACAGTACATTCGTTTCAGAACGCATCCGCAGCACACCCAAGAAAGCGAATACCAGCGCCTCCTTGAAATGCAGCAGTTCGTTCGTACCCGTAGAGACCGTCATGCGACAGGCACTGCTGATTTCGCGTAGCAAATGCGCATGCAACGCCCCGCCTCCGGTCACCAGCAACGTGCCGGACGATACCCGTGAAACAGCTTCAGCGACCTGCTGCGCAATGTGCCGACAGACGGTAGCCAGCAAGTCTTCGACCGGAAGTTCTGCCGCCAGTAACGGCAGGAAATCCCGCTCGACATCTTCACGTCCGAGGGACTTAGGCAACGGACGAGTGTAATAAGCAAGTGAATTCAAATCCCCAAGAAGCCGGGGTTGAACAGTGCCGCTAGCTGCCAGCATTCCCTCCGCATCATAGACACGGCCGGTCCGGGCAGCCAGCTCATTGAGGAGCAAGTTGCAGGGTGAAACATCATAGGCCAACCGCTTACCGTCCGCTTCGTACGAGATATTGGCTATGCCCCCCAGGTTCAGGCAGGCTGCATAGTCGGAAAACAGTAATCGGTCACCGATCGGCACCAGCGGCGCACCCTGCCCGCCCAATACCACATCCGCCGAACGGAAATCATACACGACCGGAAGTCCTGCGACGGCGGCCAGAGCGGCTCCGCAACCGGCTTGGAAAGTGAATCCTTCGTCCGGCCGGTGAAAAACAGTGTGACCGTGCGAAGCGATGAAATCGGCAGAAGTCGATCGCTCCGACAGAAATGAACGGACCTGCTCTCCCATGTACCTGCCGAACTCCGTGTGCTGCCGCATTAGTGCATCTCCCTCCAGCCGATGAAGACCGGAAAGCTGCCCGCTTCGGAAAGGATCATAGGGTACTGTGACCGCAGACTCGATGGAGAACTCCCACCGGTTGGTTTTGCGGAACGTACATAGAGCGAGGTCCAATCCGTCCAGCGAAGTTCCTGACATCAACCCGACTACCCGATAGGTGTGTGGTTCCGACATTCCGTAAAAGTAGGTCGGGCATACGATCCGGGAGTAACTGAACCGATGCAAATGCTAACAGCTGCACAAGGCGGAACTTGAATCCGGGAACTTGGAACTTGGCTTTCCAGTAAGTAGCTTCGCTCCACAGAAGCGGCCTTCCCGCCGTTTCTGTTAAATGTTGATTATCAAATAATTGGATTATTATGCATTTTGAATTCTCCGAGGAACACCAGATGATTCGCCAGGCAGCACGCGATTTCGCTCAAAACGAACTCAAGCCCGGCGTGGTTGAACGCGATGACCACCAGAAATTCCCCGCCGAACAAGTACGAAAAATGGGGGAGTTGGGCTTCATGGGCATGATGGTCAGTCCTGAGTACGGAGGCGGAGGAATGGACACCATCTCCTACGTGCTCGCCATGGAAGAAATCTCCAAAGTGGACGCCTCGGCTTCCGTCGCCATGTCTGTCAATAACTCACTGGTATGCTGGGGACTTGAGGCTTTCGGTACCGAGGAACAGAAACGCAAGTACCTCGTCCCGCTGGCCAAAGGGGAAATAATCGGCGCTTTCTGTCTCTCTGAACCGGAAGCAGGATCTGACGCTACCTCACAGCATACGACCGCTATCGATGCAGGTGACCATTACCTGTTGAATGGCACCAAGAACTGGATCACAAATGGTTCCTCCGCATCGGTTTATCTCGTCATAGCACAGACCGATCCCGGCAAAGGACACAAAGGCATAAACGCGTTCATCGTTGAAAAAGGAATGCCGGGTTTCACCGTGGGACCGAAAGAGAACAAGATGGGTATCCGCGGCAGCGACACTCACTCCCTGATGTTCACGGATGTGAAAGTTCCGAAGTCCAATCGGATCGGTGAAGACGGTTTCGGTTTCAAATTCGCCATGAAGACGCTGGCCGGCGGACGTATCGGTATCGCCGCTCAAGCGCTTGGCATTGCCTCCGGCGCCTACGAACTCGCGCTTCAGTATTCCAAAGAGCGTAAAGCCTTCGGCAAAACAATTTCGGAACACCAGGCCATCCAGTTCAAACTCGCCGACATGGCCACTTCCATCGAAGCGGCACGTCTGATGACACTGAAGTCGGCTTGGCTGAAAGACCAGGGACAGGATTACGCGCTTGCCTCCTCCATGGCAAAACTGTATGCATCGCAAGCAGCGATGGACATCACTACCGAAGCCGTTCAGATCCACGGAGGCTATGGTTATGTAAAAGAGTTCCACGTCGAACGATTGATGCGCGATGCCAAGATCACCCAGATCTATGAGGGGACCTCTGAGGTACAGAAGATCGTGATTTCACGTTCGATTCTGGGGAAATAAAAAAAGCATGAACCGCCACCGCCTGTTGCCACTGCTACTGACAGCGTTCACCGTCTTGTCAGGTTGTGTGCCGCAGCGCGATTTGGTTTATTTCCAGGGTAAGTTCCCCGAACTGCCTTCCTCCGCCCCTTACCAACTCCGAATTGAAGCCGGTAACCTTCTCTCAGTAACTGTTTTTACCGCAAACACGGAAGCTTATCCGTATTTCTCTCCTCCGGGCGAACGGAGTGCCGGCGACAACAGGTCAGCTTACGAAAAAGGTATAATTGTCCGCGACAGTGGCGATATCGAACTGCCGCTGATCGGCAGTATTCCGGTACAAGGATTGAGCTTAGCAGAAGCTTCGGCGTTGATCCGCGAGCGTTACCGGGCCTTGTTCAATGACGCGGTGGTCACTGTCAAGAAGCTCGATTTCCGCATCACCGTGCTGGGCGAGGTAAACCGTCCGGGGCTTTACACCGTCGCCGACGAACACATCACCCTGCCGGAGCTTCTGGGAATGGCCGGCGATATCACCCAGTTTGGCGACCGTACTTCCGTTCGGATCATCCGCTCGGAAAAAGGCCATGCTGCGGATTTTACCATCGACCTTACCCAAGCAGCTTCGCTCACGCCCGCAGCCTACTACCTGCATCCGGACGATGTACTGTACGTCGCCCCTGTCCGAAGGCGCGCCCTGCAGAACACCAGTAATACGATCCTGCTGTTCACCTCCATCCTGACGACCGCTGCAGTACTCATCACAGCCATGGTCGCCGTCAACAAGTGAAAATGGCTGAGACACGGAAGACCGCTCCGAAAAACGACGACGAAATCGACCTGCGCGCATTGTTACGTAACATGCGCCGGCGGCGTCACTATTTCCTTTTATCGGCAGCCGCCTGTTTCCTTGCAGCTTTCACCTATTTGAAACTGTCGGATCCCATTTACGAAGCAGGTGCCAGCGTGCTGATCAAAGACTCAAAAAACAAATCGGGCAGTATCGAAAACATCCTCACCGGCGACTTGTTCGGCAGTGCAAGGAACGTTTCGACGGAGATCGGCATCCTTACTTCACGTTCCGTACTTAAGGAAGTGATCCACGAATTGCAGTTGGACGTCAGTTGCTACGAGGAAAAGTTATTAGTGAGCCGTCCCGTCTACAGGAACGTACCCTTCCGCGTAAGCGTACTTTCCCTGGATCCCGGGCTTCGGGACTGCAACTTCCTGCTTAACCTCTCAGAGCAAGACGGCTTCGAGCTTTCCGTCCGGTCGGACGGCTTCCGCTACCGGGAGCGGCACCGCTTCGGAGATACGCTGCGCACTTCACTATTCGGGCTCGTGATCGACCGCAACGATTCTGCCTACACACAGCGCGCCGGCGACGCGTATTCGTTCATCCTTCACTCCGATCTCGAACTGTTCCGCAGATTCGGCAAACGGTTATCGGCAGAACCGCAGAACAAGGACGCGACCATCGTCGAACTGACCTATCGCGATGAAGTACGCGACCGGGCCATCGACGTTTTGAACGCACTGGGCAGAGCCTATCTCAACCAGGACATCAAAGACAAGTCATCGGTCGCCGGACTCACCCTCAGCTTCGTTGATGACCAGCTACAGTCCATCAGCAACTCGCTCACCGCGACCGAGCAGGAATTACAACGATTCAAGGAAGAGAAAGGGACTGTGAACCTCGGCGAGGAAGCACGTTCCTACCTCGAGCGGGTCACGGATATCGATGCGGCGCGGGCAAAAGCGGAAATCGAACTTCGTTCACTCGACCGGCTGCTCGAATACGTGACAACGAACCCGAACATGGATGAACTGGCACCGTCCAGCATGGGCTTGCCCGATCCGTTGTTGGTGGAACTAATCACCCGTTTGAGCCAGTTGCAGTCCAAACGACGTGCCCTCAAGACCGGAAGCAGCGAACAGTCGCCGGCTATCCGTTCACTGGAAGCGCAGATCGAAGATGCGAAGACCGCTCTGGCGGAAAACATCCGCTCCTTAAGGAGCACTGCCGCCCTGAACCTGTCTATGCTGCGGGAGCAACTGGAAGGCTATGAGAACGGCATCCGGAAGATTCCGCAGATCGAACGTGAACTGCTCGGTATCCAGCGCAACTTCACGGTAAACGAAAACATCTATCTTTTCCTGTTGCAAAAGAAGGCGGAGACCGGCATTGCCAAAGCTACAGCCGTCTCCGACAACAAGGTGCTGGATACCGCCATCGCGGATACCGAACCGGTTGCACCGGACCGGACGACCGTAATTATCATTGCGCTTCTGCTCTCTATCTTGCTTCCGACCGGCTGGATCACATTGACCACGTATGGTCGCAGTACCGTCAGCGGTCGGGAAGATGTGGAGCGATTGACCCATGCACCTGTGATCGGACTGGTAGGACACCACAGTGGAAAAGACCGGCTGGCAGTAGCTACAAAACCGAAATCGGCGATAGCCGAAGCGTTCCGATCCATCCGCGCCAACCTTATGTTCATGGGTCTTTCCGACCGTCACCGGACGATCGTCATCACGTCTTCGGTCGGTGGAGAAGGAAAATCTTTCACTTCGCTGAACCTCGCCACCGTGTTGGCCCTGCAGCAGCATAAGGTCATTCTGATCGGCATGGATTTGCGCAAACCGCAACTCTTCAAGGAATTCGGCATAAGCAACGACGAAGGGATCAGTACGCTGCTGATCGGACAGGGGAATGTGGAAGCGCTGATCCGTTCCACATCTGTTCCCGGATTGGACGTCCTGCCTGCCGGTCCGGTTCCGCCGAACCCTGCCGAATTACTTGCCCGCAAGGAGGTAAAAGAATTGATCGACGGGTTACGCCAACGGTACGACTACATCCTCATCGACACACCGCCGGTAGGCATTGTCAGTGACGCCATGGCGTTACTCGGACTTGCCGATATCAACGTCTATGTCGTCCGTGAAAATTACACGCGACACGAGCATCTTCAAAAAGCGGAGGAGATCTACCGAAGCGGCAAGGTGCAGAACCTTTGCATCCTGATCAACGACTCCTCCGGCGACATCCGATCGGGATACGGATATACCGGCTACGGTTATTATGAAGACGAGTCGCGCGGAAATGGCTGGATGAAACGGCTTTTCGGCAGCTGATTTTTCACATCACGTCGAGTATTCGCTCCATCCGTGTGCTGCGGGAACCCTTGATGAGGACCGTGGCACCTTTGAAAGGATGTGCGCTAACCCAAGCAGCCGCTTTTTCAGAGTCATCGAAATGGATACACGCCATGCGCGAGGCGAATTTCCCGAACTGTTTCCCAACCAGCACCACCTGGTCAAATCCGCACGCGGCTACCAATCCGGCTATCCGCTCGTGTTCCTTTTCACTCTCCTCCCCCAACTCAGCCATATCGCCGATGCATACCGACTTCCTTGGACCCGACATGGCTGAAAAATTCTTCAGTGCCGCCTCCATGCTCGTAGGATTGGCATTGTATGCATCCAGCAAGACGGTGTTGTCGCCTTTCCTGATCAATTGGGATCGGCTGTTGTCCGGGTTGTAATTCGCAATGGCATCAGCGATCTGCTCCGGTGCGACACCGAACCGGTCACCGACTGCGATTGCCGAGAGGATATTCTCGAAATTATAGACGCCGACAAGTTGCGTAGCAACTTGTCCTGTGCGCCCTTTGCAGTCCCATCGCACCGCGAGGAACGGATGCTCGTTGACCAATGCGCCGCAGCAGTCGAAGTCCTTGTCCGTTCCGTAGCGGTACAGGTCTACCGTTCCACGCGCTCTTGCCATTTCGGAAAGGTGCGGATTATCGCCGTTTAGGAAAACCGTTTTACCATGACCGGACAGAAAGGCGTACAGTTCGCCCTTGCCTTTTTTCACGCCTTCGAAACCACCGAAACCTTCCAGGTGGGCCAAGCCCACATTTGTGATCAATCCGTAATCCGGCTCCGCAATGCGGCAATAAGATGCGATTTCGCCCTGATGATTAGCCCCCATCTCGATGACGGCGAATTCGGTTTCGGGAGTAATGGTAAGCAGCGTCAGCGGAACCCCGATGTGGTTATTGAGATTCCCTTTCGTCGCCAATGTCCGGTACTTACGGGAGAGCACGGCGCGAACCAGTTCCTTGGTGGTAGTCTTGCCGTTTGAACCCGTTATCGCCAGTACGGGGATGGACAATGACCGTCGGTGAAACAAAGCAAGCTCTTGCAATGCCGTGAGCACATCCTCTACCAGCAGGCAGCGGTCCGAAACTACCGCGTCGGGCTCATCCACTATCGCGTAAGCGGCGCCGCTATCCAAGGCTTTCCCTGCAAACCGGTTTCCGTTGAAACTGGGACCTTTGAGCGCGAAAAAAAGGCAGCCCGGTGTCAGCGAACGGGTATCCGTGCATACGGACGGATGCGAAGTGAAACGGGCGTACAGGTCAGATACAGGAATGTAGGAGGACACGCAAGAGGGGGATTTATAAACCGGATTTTCCGCCGGAAACGGATAGCAAGAACGTTCGGGCAAAAATAGTCAGTTGTTACGGAATAGCGGACCTTAAAGCTGTGGTCATAAAATTTATGTTAAATACTGATATTCAATAACATATAAACGTATCGGAGAATCAGAAACAAAGCATCAACAGGCTGTAAAAAAAGCGCGAAAAAAATTACCTTTGCGCTCTCAAAAACAGAAACCCGTAAACCGCTATAAATTACATGGCAAACATTGGAAAAATCACCCAGATCATCGGACCGGTGGTTGACGTCAGCTTCGAAGGCGAAGGCGCTTCCCTTCCGAACATTTTGGACGCATTGGAAATCGATCGCCCCGGCACGACTCCTATCGTCATGGAAGTCCAGCAGCACATCGGTGAAGACACCGTACGTGCTATCGCGATGGACTCTACCGACGGACTTACACGTGGAACATCCGTTCGCGCGATCGGCTCGCCCATCCTCATGCCTGCCGGCGATGCGATCAAAGGTCGCCTTTTCAATGTCGTAGGTGATGCCATCGACGGTATAGGAACTGTTTCTAAAACAGGCGGTGTTCCGATCCACCGCACTCCCCCGAAATTCGAGGACCTCTCCACGGAAGCTGAAGTGCTTTATACCGGAATCAAAGTCATTGACCTGATCGAACCATACTCCAAAGGCGGTAAGATCGGTCTGTTCGGCGGTGCCGGTGTAGGTAAGACGGTATTGATCATGGAATTGATCAACAACATCGCCAAGAGCTATGCCGGTCTCTCCGTATTCGCGGGTGTCGGCGAGCGTACGCGCGAAGGAAACGACCTGCTGCGTGAAATGATCGAATCAGGTGTAATCCGCTATGGTGAAGAGTTCAAGCACAGCATGGAAAAAGGCGGATGGGACCTCTCCAAAGTCGATACTACCGAACTCGCAAAATCACAAGCTACCCTGGTATTCGGTCAGATGAACGAACCTCCGGGAGCACGTGCACGCGTCGCCCTTTCCGGACTGACCGTTGCTGAATATTTCCGGGACGGCGACGAGAAATCAGGCGGCCGCGATATCCTCTTCTTCATCGATAACATCTTCCGTTTCACACAGGCCGGCTCCGAAGTATCGGCACTGTTGGGCCGTATGCCGTCAGCCGTAGGTTATCAGCCGACCCTTGCCACCGAAATGGGATTGATGCAGGAACGCATTACCTCAACCAAGCGCGGTTCGATCACCTCCGTACAGGCGGTTTATGTACCGGCCGACGACTTGACGGACCCGGCTCCTGCTACCACCTTCGCTCACCTCGATGCCACCACGGTTTTGAACCGTAAAATTGCAGAATTGGGTATCTATCCGGCCGTTGACCCGCTGGACTCCACCTCCCGTATCCTCTCTCCTGCGGTTGTCGGCGACGACCATTACAACACCGCACAACGCGTAAAGATGATCCTGCAGCGTTACAAGGAACTCCAGGACATCATCGCCATCCTTGGCATGGACGAATTGTCCGACGAAGACAAGCAGGTGGTGCACCGCGCACGTCGCGTACAGCGCTTCTTGTCGCAGCCGTTCAACGTTGCTGAGCAGTTCACCGGACTGAAGGGCGTTATCGTTCCGATCGAAGAAACCATCCGCGGTTTCAACATGATCATGGACGGCGAAGTCGACGAATATCCGGAAGCAGCCTTCAACCTGGTCGGAACCATCGATGACGCTATCGAGAAAGGTAAGAAGCTGTTGGCCGAAGCGAAATAAAAACCGTTCAAGGTTCAAAGTTCAAGATCTTACAACCGGACTTTGAACATTGAACATTGAACATTGAACAATTAAAATGCTGCTCGAAATCATCACCCCCGACAAGAAGGTTTACTCCGGAGAAGTAAGCTCTGTTTCCGTTCCAGGAACAGACGGCCGCTTCCAGCTCCTGAACAATCACGCTCCTATCATCTCCACGCTCCTTAACGGACCGGTTCGGATCAAGGACCACGAGGGTGAAAAATCCTTCGACGTGAAGGGTGGTGTCATCGAGAACCTCAAAAACAAGGTCATTATCCTGGCCGAGTCGGTCTGACCCGTACCGGACAGCAATAAACAAAAACGCCGCTCCATGGAGCGGCGTTTTTATTATCTGCCAGAAGCAATGTCGCCTTATTTATTACGCCACATCAGCTGAAGCACGGAGAAGAGCAGGTTGATGATCATCGGCGGACCTACCTGCTCGAAGGACTGCATTCCCGATCCCAGCAAATACCCGAAAACGATGACATGTCCTACGGTAAGTGCGAGCAGTGCACGCGACACGCGCGACTCGCCGCTCGACGCAGCCATATAGCCTACGTAAGCAAAAGTCAGCATCACTTGTCCGTACAGGATGTTCAGGACTTTGTCCGGAAGGCTCTCCAGTTTCATCATCGAGGCGAACGTGTCCGGAGCGAGCAGGAACATCACACCGAGGAAAGTAAGGTAAGCGGTAATCACATAAAGCAGAATACGGAAGCGGTTGTTCATGGCTTTTAGGTTTGAAGTTAGCGTTTATGGAGGATCATTGACAGTGCCAAATGTATCAATTCGCCGACTTGTTGATCAACCGGCGTTTATCCCGCATTTTTGAAGGCTTGATTCGCACGACAATTACTTTATATTTGTAAAAACCGCTCACTGATGAAACACTTCGTCCGCATCTTTTTCTTGTTAACTATTTTGCTTCAGACCGGCTGCTCCCGTATGGAAGATCCGGCCGGCACTCCCTCCTACCCGACACTTCAGACGAAGAACAATCCGGTAACGCTTCCCACAACCCCTCTACTCGACCGGCAGTCGCTGGACGACCGGATCGTGAATTTGCGAAATTCAAACGGTTCGTTCCAGTGGAGCGATGTCGATCTCCTGACCCTTTGCAGCGCCTGTAATTCCACGGGGCTGGTCGCCTTGGGATATCAACCTGCGACTGCTGAAGACACGGACAATCGGCTACACACGATCGACGTAACCTCCGGCGAATGGAAAGCCGTCCATGATCAGCTGCTGCAGTTCATCATGAACGAACTCGCACGTAAAGGCCAACCTGTCACACGGGAAGCGCTCCTTGCAGAAGACGATGATGTCCTGCCGATCCTGATCCTTCGCCTGACAGACAAGGAAGTCATCACGAAGCTTTACAACCTGAAGAACACGCGGTATATCGAGCCTTACGGATACTGGCCCTCAGAATGGGTGGAGCGCTCCACCTCCGGCTGCGGCGTATCCGGAGAGCCATTGAATACAGCCGACTGGACCGGCATCACGCCCGGCTGCCTGTTGCCGTGGAACTATAACAACCTGAACATCCCCGCCGCCTGGAATACGGCACAAGGTGAAGGAATCCGGATCGGCGTCATAGATGCAGGCATCAGTTCCTCCCAATCCCTGTTGGGCGCACAGTTCACGGACGGAATGAGTAACGTTTCACGTGCGCTGACGACCGACTACACGTTCGGCACCTCCGCCTATACCTCCTGCAGCCACGGGACTTCCATGTGTGCTACTGCTGCCGGTCCGCGCAACGCGCAGAATGCGACCACCGGAATAGCCTATGAATCCAGCCTTCATTTCATCCGCGGTTGCGAGGACGTGGTACTCGACCTTTCGTCCGAATTGTCGGGCGTCAAGAAAGCGCTCGTCCGCATGGGAAACCTTTCAAACATACGCGTCATCAGCATGTCGATCGGAACACCGCTTTCAAGCAGTGTTTTACGGGACGGTGTCATTTACGCCTATAATAAAGGAAAACTGATCATGGCGGCGGCTGGCACATCCTATTCTCTCACAAGCTGGTGGGGCGTCATTTATCCGGCCGCGTATAACGAATGTGTCGCAGTGACCGGTGTAAAAGAGAATGGCAACCGTTGTTCATCCTGCCATGACGGAAGCAAAGTGCTGTTCACCGTACCGATGGAACGTGACGCCAATAGCAGCCGGAACTCGCTGGCGCTACGCCCTTCGACTACGACTCCCTCGTACATCGGCGGAAGTTCTGTTGCCACTTCTACCGCAGCAGGTATCGCAGCGTTGGTCTTCTCAGTGAAACCCGCATTAGACCGTGCCCAGGTCGTCGATATCCTTTCACGTACCGCGCAGTTCTATCCGAACCGAAACTCCTCGAAAGGATACGGGAATCTGAATGCGTCGGGTGCAGTCAACTTGGCCTTGACATATTGATTACAAAGCGGGATGTCGATATTTAGTTCCGTGCAACTGCCGTGACTTGTATTTCACTTTCTGCTCTACTCCTTTTTCATAGCACAAATTGATTACAGCCACGGCTGCAGCTGCTTTTATTGAAAACTTAACCTTGAACCTCGGACATTGACCTTCACCGGCCACATCATCGACCCGCTCAACCGGAAATCCTTTGACGGAACGATTGAAATCATTGACGGGAAAATCGCCTCCGTACGCGAGCATCCCGTCGAACAGGGACCGTACATCCTTCCCGGTTTCGTGGATGCCCATATCCACATCGAGAGCTCCATGCTGACGCCGTATGAGTTCGCACGGATGGCGATGCCGCATGGCACCGTCGCCACCGTCAGCGACCCCCACGAAATCGCAAACGTGTGTGGCATGGAAGGCATCCGGTATATGCTGGAGAATGCCAGACGTGCTCCTCTCAAATTCCATTTCGGAGCACCGTCCTGCGTTCCGGCCACCTCCTTTGAAACAGCGGGCGCTGAAATCACCGCTGCCGACATCGAAGAACTCTTCCGCGTCGACGGACTTGTCTACCTGGCGGAAATGATGAATTACCCCGGTGTGCTGCACCGCGATCCTTTGGTGATGGAAAAGATCCGGGTGGCGCAACAGTACGGCCGACCTGTCGACGGGCATGCTCCCGGATTGCGCGCCGACGATGCCGCAAAATACATAGCGGCAGGAATCACAACTGACCACGAATGTTTCTCACTGCCTGAGGCCGTCGACAAACTGACGCATGGTATGAAAGTCATCATCCGCGAAGGCTCTGCCGCCAGGAATTTCGAAGCACTGATTCCGCTGATGGACGAATACGCGGACCGGCTCATGTTCTGCAGCGACGACAAACATCCGGACGACCTGGAAATCGGCCATATCGACAGGTTGGTCAGCAGGGCCGTGAAAGAGGGTTACGACCTCTTCGATACGCTGAGAGCCGCTACCGTGAACCCCGTGAAGCATTACGGACTCGGAGTCGGTCTGCTCCAGCCGGGCGACCCGGCCGACTTCATCGTAGTCGAAGACCTGAAAGAATTCAGAGTATTGAGC
>JBJOMA010000174.1:0-2628 GCA_046052625.1 Bacteroidota bacterium | reverse complement strand
TCCCGGAAAGCGATTCTTGGAGAGCGCTTCTCCAACAGCAGGAACGCCGACCTGCTGGTCAGCAGGTTCTTTGGTAAATGATCAGCTGCCTCCGGTGGCGGTCAGACCGGTGTGGCTGCCGAGTCAAGCACGCTGCCGTTTTCGCATTTGAGCGTTCGTGCAGGGAACTTCTCAATCAAGGAATAATTGTGAGTCACCAACAGGACGGCAGTCCCTTTGCGGCTGATATCGAACAGTAGTCGAAGGATCCCTTCGGAGGTTTCCGGGTCCAGGTTGCCGGTGGGCTCGTCGGCGAGAATCAGTTCCGGATGGTTGAGCAGCGCTCGTGCGATAACTACTCGTTGCTGTTCGCCACCGCTCAGCTCATGCGGCATTTTGAATCCTTTTGTTGAGAGCCCGACGGCTCCCAGTACTTCCTCCATTCGCGCCTGCATCGCGGCACGGTCCTTCCAGCCGGTCGCTTCAAGGACGAATTCCAGGTTGGAGCGTACATCCCTGTCAGGAAGTAGTTGGAAATCCTGGAAGACGATACCCAGTTTACGACGGAGCATCGGCACATCATTCGTGTGCAGGCCTTTTAATCCGTATCCGGCGACGCTTCCCGTTCCTTCTGTCAATTCAAGTTCTCCGTAAAGTACTTTCAGCAGACTGCTTTTCCCGCTGCCGGTCTTTCCGATCAGGTAGACGAATTCTCCCGGTTGCAGCGTAAAGTCGATTCCGCTAAGCACCGGACTTTTTGATTGAAAAACGGTTGCGCCGTGCAGTTGAACGATGGGATTGGACATGGCTGGTCGTGGGGTTGTTCCCTGATCGGAAGTGATGAATGGAAATATCCTCTTACGAATCTGTCAGTCGATCTTTCGGATTTTGCCGTACGGTAACTCCCTGATGAGTTCAATCAGTTCGAGCTCACGTTCACCCAGCCCTGCCTTCACCAGCGCTTTCTCCGGACGATCCACACGGAAATAGGCGAGCAGGGTGAAGTTGTCATCACGCAGTTGCACATAATCCGGAATCTTCGCCGTGCCTTTGACCTTCAGGATATACATCACGGTAAAGGTAACAAAATCGCTTCGAGACGCGGCCGCTCTCTTATCATGTGCAAAAGAGTGTTGGTAAATATAACCGCTTCAAAAACAGTCAGATGTAACATCGAAATAATTTTACAAGGATATGCGTTCAATGACTTCCAAGACCTTCCTGATGGCGAAAAGATTCCATGTCCTGCTGGCGCTGTTTCTCTGTGCCGGCAGTGCGTATTCCCAGAAGACGAACATTTACACGGAAAGTGACCGGGATTACCGGAGCGGACTGGATCTGCTCGATAAACAGAAATACGGTTCCGCCCGTTCGGTGTTCGAGAACGTGATGCGTACGGAAGCTCCTGTCTCCGATGAAGCGCGTACCAATTCGGCGTATTACGCAGGACGATGTGCTGCAGAGCTTTTCCATGCGGATGCTGAATACCTGTTGCTGGATTTCATCAACCGCTATCCTGAATCCCCTTTACAGCAGGACGCCGCGCTCACACTGGCCAACTATTATTATCGTTTGAAGAAGTACAAGAAAGCAAGCGATCAGTATGCAAAGGTCACCGTCGCAGCTCTTTCTGCAGAGCGTCGGGACGAGACGAATTTCCGTGCCGGCTACAGCGCCTATATGTCCGATGATTACGATTCCGCGGCCAGGTTCTTCTATGCGGTCAAGGATGGCGACAGCAAGTACGCATCCGCTGCGCAGTATTTCTACGCGCATATGTCGTTCGTCAATGAGCAGTACGAGACCGCGCTAAAGGAATTCATCAAGTTGCGCGGATCGGAAGCCTTCGGTCCGGTAGTGCCCTATTACATCACGCAGATCTACTACCGTCAGGGCAGATATGACGACGTGCTTCAATACGCAGTACCGATGCTGGACTCCGCAGGTACAAGGAACGGATTGGAGATCGGACGTCTCATCGGCGACGCATATTACCGGAAGGGGATCTACGACAAAGCGCTGCCCTTCCTCACCGACTACGAACGGAACGGTCCGGGTGCAACCATTGCGGACCTATACGAAATCGGTTATTGTAATTTCCGGCTCTCGCAATACGAAGCAGCAATTCCCTATTTCCAGAAGTCCGTCATAGGCGATGACTCGTTGGCGCAGAATGCCTATTATCATCTGGCGGGTAGTCACCTCAAATTAAAAGATAAGAAGAAGGCGCGCACGGCTTTTCAAGCGGCTGCGAAATACGATTTCAACCGCTTCATCACCGAAGAGTCGAAATTCAATTTCGCCAAGCTGTCTTATGACCTTTCCATGCAAGCCGATGCATTGGATGCATGCCGGTCCTTTGTAAAGGATTTCCCGTCCAGCACGCATGTCCCGGATGTCAATGAGATCCTGATCGCCATCTATACGAGCACCCGTAACTACAAGGATGCGATGGCAGCATTGGAAAGCATGAAGTCCAAGACACCCGGAATGAAAGCGGCCTACCAGAAAGTGACCTATTTCCGGGGTGTGGAACTCTTCATGGACCAGAAGACGGAAGAGGCCAATCGTCTTTTCCGCCAATCGCTCACATGTCCGGAAGATCCCGTGTTCGTCGCCAAGGCGCACTACTGGAGCGGAGAATCCGAG
>JBJOMA010000173.1:0-12637 GCA_046052625.1 Bacteroidota bacterium | reverse complement strand
AGGCTTTCCACCCGGTTTCGATTACGGGTGAAGTTCAGTCCGGACCGTACCGTCAGCGACGCACCCTGATAGACAGTTGCATTAAGCAGGAATTCGATTCCACGATTGGATAGTGCACCTTCGTTGATCAGGACGGAAGAAGACCCGGCAGACGGTGGTAGCGGGGTCCGGATGATCTGGTCGAAGGAGTATTTGTAGTAGTAGGTAAAATCAAGGACGATCTTGTCATCGAAGAACCCGAGATTGGTACCGATCTCATAGGAATTGACCCGTTGCGGACGCAAACGGATCGGAGGAATGACAGCAGGAAGAGTGGACGACTGGTCCCCGCCATAAAGCGTAGTGTTGTAATAGAACTCCGTCTGGAACGGATCGGTATCGGTGGCCGTCTGTGCAACACCGCCACGCAACTTGCAAAAACTCAACCAACGGCTCTTGATCGGTAAGGCATCCGATGCGATCCAACTGGCGGAAACTCCGGGATAGAAATAGGAATTCGCGTCTGCCGGTAGTGTTGACGACCAGTCGTTCCTGCCTGTGAGCTCCACGAAAAACCGGTCTTTATAAGACAGGTGGACGAAGGAGTAAATCGAATTGATTTTCTTGAAGTAATTGGTCGTAGAGGGTATGAGTGCTGAAGGATTATCCCCTTGCGTGATGACGACCGTGTTCCCGTTCGCATCCTGTCCATAGACGGTGGGCGTGAAGTTCTGTACGCTGTACCAATTGGGATAGTACCACGTTCCGGAGTGCGCACTCAGAGAATGCATGTTGCGGTCCCAGGCGGAACCGCCGATATTGATGTCCGCATCGATACCTTTTCCTAAAATATTTTTTCTGGATGCGGTGAACAGGAATTCGCTGTTGAAACTCCTGTCCCTGTTCATGGACTCGGAATAGTAGCCGTCCAGCAGTCCGATCAGATCCGCCGGCTTGTTCCGGGTCTGGAACATGTCAACAGTGTAATCGATTCCGGTACGTCCCATGAAGCTCAGCCAAGGCGTGATGGCATAATTTAGTGTCAAGCCGCCCAGCAGTTTCGACCGGTCGAGTGTCGTATTGTTGTTGTAATATTTCCACCACAGATAGCGGTCGATATACAGATACGGATAGCCGGTCAGCGGATTCCGTGTACCGTCGTTAAGGGCGTAACCGGAAAGGTCCTCCCCCTGATAGCTGCGGGGCCATGAGTACAATGAACCTTTTGTGAAGGAGTTCGCATCCTCACCTAACATGGGACTGTTAAGGCGATGGTAGTCCACATAGGAGAACGACAGACCGAGATTCACTTTGTCCGTGATCTTCAACGTGGAATTGGTAGCGATAGTCGTCTGGTTGAAATTGCTGTTTTCCACGATGGGCGTATTGTCTGTGCGTGTCAACGACAAACGCATCGTACCGACTTCTCCGCCGCCCTCAGAAGAGACATTGTGCGTGACGGCGATTCCGTCCTTGTAGGGCAATGATAGATTGTCAGGCTGGGGCGACCAGGAACGCAACGAGCCGTCCCACCAACGGACGGGCCTACCGTCCAGTTCAGGACCCCATGAAACCGAAGAACCGGGATATCCGAATTCAGCATCCGTCGACAGCGATGGGAAAAGAGCGATACCGTCCGTATCCGTTTCAAACTCCGGCTTGGTGAATGAAGTGGACGGCGCGCCACCGCCGTATTTGTTCTGCACCTCGCGGTAGCGGTACGGATGCGTAACCTTGTATGACAAGTTATAAGTGATGCCTATTCCGGCTTGCTTTTTCCCCTTTTTCGTGGTGATCAGAACCACACCGTTAGCACCCCGTGCTCCATAAAGTGCGGATGCTGCACCCCCTTTGAGGATATTTATCGATTCGATATCCTCCCGG
Organism: Bacteroidota bacterium; assembly: GCA_046052625.1. Classification (GTDB taxonomy): domain Bacteria; phylum Bacteroidota; class Bacteroidia; order AKYH767-A; family 2013-40CM-41-45; genus Pollutiaquabacter. The sequence continues at coordinate 10,774 of JBJOMA010000173.1, read as the reverse complement.
TTGATATTGTTGATGGCGGATCCCCAATCCCTGCCTCGACCGATATCGATCATTCCGGGATCATTGTTCATCGGGATCCCATCCACCACGATCAGCGGTTGGTTATTACCGGAAATATTATTGTTGCCGCGGACCGTGATGCGGGTCGTGCCGCCGTCCACACCGTCCGGATTGGAAATCTGGACACCGGAAACTTTTCCGGTCATGGCATTCAGCACATTCGCAGAGTTTGACTGTTGTATTTCGGAGCCTTGCACCTTCTCCGTAGAATAGCCCAATTCCCGCTTCTGCCGATTGATACCCAAAGCGGTGACGACCACCTCCTCCAATTCCTGCAATTTCTCTTCCAAAGACACATTGATGACGGCCCGGTCCCCTACCCGTTCGTAATGCGTGTTGAATCCGACAAAACTGAACAGGAGCGTGTCACTGGAGGAGACTCCTTCTAACCGGAAGTTACCGTTTCCGTCTGTGACTGTGGACTTCGTAGTCCCTTTGACGGCAACTGTCAGGAAAGGCATCGGTTCCTTATCAGTGGCTGAAACCACCCGTCCGCTGACAGCCTTTTGCTGGGAAAATGACTGTGAGGCAACAAAAAAAACAAAACTGAATAACAGTGGCAGGGCTCGAAGCATACACCCGGAATTTGAGTTGACGAATATAGAAAATCCGTGCTTTCGGCAATGCCCGAATCCGTTACCAGACGGCGTCTTTAAGCAGGTATTGACCTACATAATCAGCCACCCCCTCCTCCAGGGTGGCAAACGGCTTTGTATAACCGATTGAGCGCAACTTTGACATGTCGGCTTCCGTGAAATACTGATATTTATCACGGATATCTGCCGGGGTGTCCACGAATTCGATGTGTTCCGGAATCTGCATGGATCTGAACGTATTCCGTGCAAGATCAAGGAAGGTTCGTGCCTTTCCGGAGCCCAGGTTATAGAGACCTGAATCCTTTCGGTGGTGCAGGAAGAAGTAGAGGACGGAGACAACGTCCTTCACGTAAACGAAATCCCGAAGCTGCTCGCCGTCTTTGAAATCAGGTCGGTGAGAACGAAAAAGCCGCATCTGCCCGCTCTTGGAGATCTGTCCGAAAGCGTGGAAGATGACCGATGCCATTCGTCCTTTGTGATATTCGTTCGGGCCGTATACGTTGAAGAATTTAAGTCCTGCCCAGAAATACGGCTGCTTGGGCTGTTTGAGCGCCCACTTGTCAAAATCGTTCTTGGAATCTCCGTAAGGGTTCAACGGCTTCAGCTGATCCACGATGGCATGATCATCCTTGTACCCGAACTCTCCGGAACCATACGTGGCAGCGGAAGATGCATATACCAGCGGCAGACCGTAGAGGACGCATGCATTCCACATCTTCTGGGAATAACCCATGTTGAGATCGTCAAAGACCTCTTTCCGGAACTCCGTCGTATCGGTCCTTGCACCGATGTGAAAGATGAACTGGACGTGACGGTGCTCCCGTTCCAACCAATCGAAAAAGACGATTCGTTCGACCTTATGACTGAATCGTTTTCCGTCCAGGTTCCGCTCCTTTTCAGGATGGGAAAAATCATCAACAAGAACCAGATCGAAATATCCCTCGTCGTTCAGCTTTCGGACCAGACAACTTCCGATGAATCCGGCGGCACCGGTGATGACAATCATGGCTCAATGTTTTCGACCGCAAAGGTATCCAATCCTGCGGACAGTGCTCAAAGGGTTTGCCTTAAAGATCAGAAATGAAAATCGGCTCCGGCAAGGGAGTTTTCAGGACGTTTGACGTCAAAGCCTTGTCATAAAAATAACGGATGGCGGCTCGTCCGTCGTCGCCAAGATCCACCGAATACCGGTTCACGTAGAGCCCGATATGCTGTCGCCGGACCGCCGGTTCCATCGATTGCGCATGCAGGGCTACATAATCTTCCGTCCCCTCAGGATTCAGATCGGCGAACTCCACACTCTGGCGGATGAGTCCGTTGACTTGTCTGCAGAGCTGACCCGGGAGGGAGCGTCTGATCGCGATACCTCCCAACGGAATCGGCTGCCGTGTCTCCGTCTCCCACGCTTCCCCTAGGTCGGAAATACGGAAGAGCCCCTTCTGCTTATAGGTGAAGCGGTTTTCATGGATGATGACTCCCGCGTCCACATCGCCGGCTGCCACGGCATCCTCGATCTCGGAAAAAACCATTTCACAGAAGCGGGTGACATGCGGATAAAACATCCTGAAAAGGAAATTAGCGGTTGTGTGCAAACCGGGAATCGCGACCGTGAAATCCGAATCGGTGTCGAGTCCAGGAGCAGCCGTAACCAGCAAAGGGCCTACCCCGCGCCCGAGTGCACTGCCCGAATCACACAAGATGTAACTCTGTGCCGCCTCCGCATAGGCGCGGTAACTGAGCTTGGTGATGTCAAGTAGTCCTATTAACGCGCCCCTGTTAAGCTCCTCCACATCCTGAAGCAGAGGCTCGAACCGCAAGGATCCGGTGTCAATCTTTCCGTTTACCAGTGCATCGAAGATGTACGTATCGTTCGGACAAGGCGAAAATCCGATCGTGAGAACCTTGGTTCCGTCTTTCAGTTCACGCATGACCGGGTAAAGCTTGCAGCAGGCCGCTTACAGCGACTGCGAGTTTGTCCATCGCCTTCGGCAGATCCCATGCCTCCCGGTTCCTGCGCTCGACTTTGTTGGAAACGGCACGCAATTGAAGGCAATCCACAGAAAAGCCGTTGCAGACAAAATAGAAGGCGGCACCTTCCATGGTCTCCACAGCGGCATCGGTCCTAAGGTGCAACCGTGAAATGGATTGTTCCTCACCATGTACGGTATTGACCGTTATGCCGGAAACGACAGGCCAATGCAGGTGCTCCGGTAAGTACAACCTTTCAGGAACAATCGTATCAACGACCGGAAGTCCGATTTCAGCGAATGTCAAAAACCGTTCGCCATCCTGCGCCCCCAGTTCGTAAAGGTGTTCCTTACCTATGACGACGACGGCACCAATCGGAAGATCAGGGGAAATGGCTCCTGCAACACCGATATTGACCACCAGGTCGTAGGACTTTTCACTCAATCTGCGTGTAAGTGAATAGGTCATGGCGACCATTCCGATTCCGGTATGCAGGAAATCCACCTGATTTCCTCCGGGTACGGACTGTAGCGAAGACCTCAACTGCTCGGTCTCCGGCTCTGTGGCCGCCACCATCAGGATTTTCATGCATCAAAGGTACCGTTTCTCCGGCTTTCTTTCAGTCGACTGATTTACTGGAACTTACATAAGAAATTCCTCCTTCCTCGATTGGATTCCCTACCTTTGCACCATGGTTTATATTACAAGAAAAGAAAGCTTCTGCGCAGCGCATAAAGTCGCTCGCAACGACTGGTCTACGGAAAAAAACTACGAAGTATTCGGCAAGTGCAGTAACCCGAACTGGCATGGCCACAACTACACATTATGGGTGACGGTCAAAGGCGAAATCGACCCTGAAACAGGGTTCGTAGCCAACCTTTCGACAGTCAGCGAACTCATAAAGAAAAACATACTCGACAAGGTTGATCACAAAAACCTGGACATGGATGTTGATTTCATGAAAGGGAAATTGAGTTCAACAGAAAATCTGGCAGTGGAATTCTGGAATCAATTGCACACGTCGATGAATGCGCTGGGCTGCACCCTGCATTGCATCAAGATCCAGGAGACCGAAAAGAATTACGTAGAATATTTCGGCTGAGCCATATCAATAACAAAGCAATGATTGACAACGCAATGGTCAGTGAAAACGAAATGGACGGGTACCAGAAAATCGACCAGTACAACCCGGAGTCCATCAGTATCCTGGCGAAAGACTACACGGAGATCATCCGCACCATCGGAGAAGATCCCGGACGCGAAGGACTTTTGAAAACCCCTGAACGGGCGGCAAAGGCGATGCAGTTCCTGACACACGGTTATGACCTGGATCCGGCAGCGATCCTCAGGTCGGCACTGTTCCACGATGATTACAAGCAGATGGTCATCGTCAAGGATATTGAAATCTATTCCATGTGCGAGCATCACTTGCTCCCCTTTTTCGGCAAAGCGCACATCGCCTACATCCCGAACGGAAAGATTGTCGGGTTAAGCAAGATTCCGCGGATTGTGGATGCGTTTGCTCGGCGCCTGCAAGTGCAAGAGCGACTGACTACACAGATCAGGGATTGCATCCAGGAAACCCTCCAACCGCTGGGAGTGGCCGTGGTCATTGAGGCGCGGCACCTGTGTATGCTCATGCGCGGTATCCAGAAACAGAATTCGGTAGCCACCTCCTCCGCCTTTACCGGAGAATTCGAAAACGAAAAGACCCGCTCCGAATTCATCCGTCTGATTTCTGCCAATCTTTCCTGAGCGACACTTTCGGCAGGATTTTTGCTTTATTAATACCTGTTAAAACCAAACTTACCGACGCTTCGATTCGTTATATTTGAGCGTCTCAAAAACATCTGAAATGGAAAACACCAATTTCAACATCAATTCCTGGCAGCAGCCGGCCGTCGAAACCCAGACAGCATCCCGCACCTTCCTTTCCGGCGTTTTCGCCTGGATGGGTATCGCACTTGGCATCTCCGCCATCACTGCCTGGGTCTTCGGTACCGACATGAGCTACATGTCCTATCTCATCAATGCGGAAAGCGGCGGTTTGTCGATCCTGGGCTATGTCGTCATGTTCGCCCCGATCGGGTTCGTATTGCTGATGGGCTTTGGATTCAACAGATTATCCTCTACGGCGCTAACCGGCATTTTCCTGGCCTACTCGGTCATCATGGGAATGAGCCTCAGCTTCATCTTCCTGGCCTACACGGTAGGCTCGATTGTCGGCGTTTTCGCCTCTGCAGCCGGAATGTTCGGTGTAATGGCCCTCGTGGGCTACACCACCAAGACAGACCTTACTAAATTCGGATCGATCATGATGATGGCCCTGTTCGGAATCATCATCGCCAGCCTGATCAACATGTTCTTGCACAGCAGTCAGATGGATTACATCATAAGCTTCGTATCTGTGCTCGTATTCACGGGACTCACCGCTTACGATGTCCAAAAGCTGAAGAACATCGGCGCGGGTGTGGAATACGGGACGGAAGCCACTGCCAAGCTGAGCATCATCGGTGCCTTGACCCTTTACCTGGACTTTATCAATTTGTTCCTCGCACTGCTTCGCCTTTTCGGCAGCCGTCGCGACTGATGACCTAAGGATATTAAGTTGAGAAGCCCGGAATGCCGGGCTTTTCGCGTTTTATGCACCTCCCCGCTTTGCCCTTTTTAGTATTTTTGGACACCTTCACAGCAACGCATTCCAATATGAAGAAAGCTTACATCTTCCCCGGTCAAGGCTCCCAATTCTCCGGAATGGGGAAAGACCTTTACGAACAGCATTCCTCTGCAAAAGAGCTTTTTGAGAAAGCCAACGAAATTCTGGGCTTCTCCATTACGGATATCATGTTCAATGGTTCCGAAGAGGATCTCAAACAGACCAAGGTCACCCAGCCGGCTATTTTTCTTCACTCGGTCGTCTACGCGATGACGCTGGGTGAATCCTTCCACCCTGACATGGTTGCAGGGCACTCGTTAGGCGAATTCTCCGCGCTGGTCGCGAACAAATGCCTTTCTTTCGAGGACGGCTTACGACTCGTCAAAGCGCGTGCCTTCGCCATGCAGAAAGCCTGCGAACTGAAGCCTTCCACCATGGCCGCCATCCTGAACCTCGATGATCAGGTGGTCGAGTCCATTTGTGATGAAATCTCGTCGTCCGGTCACGTGGTGGTTGCCGCCAATTATAATTGTCCCGGCCAGTTGGTCATCTCCGGCTCGATCGAAGGCGTCAACCAGGCCTGTGAAAAAATGAAGGCTGCCGGTGCGAAACGTGCGCTATTGCTGCCTGTCGGAGGCGCTTTCCACTCCCCGCTGATGGAACCCGCACGCGCTGAGCTGGCACAAGCCATAGAATCTACGGATTTCAAGACACCCGTCTGTCCGGTCTACCAGAATGTCAACGCACTTCCGACAACAAGTCCGCTGGAAATCCGGAAGAACCTTGTTGCCCAGCTTACCGGCCCGGTGCGGTGGACGCAGACCATCCAACACATGATTGCTGATGGCGCCGGACAATTCATCGAAGTCGGTCCCGGAAAAGTACTGCAGGGTCTTGTCAAGAAAATAAACAAGGACATGGAAGCGGTATCCGCCTGAGACTCATTCCTGCCTTACTGAAAACAGGAATTTCTTCGAAGAGATTCCTGTTTTTTATTTACATTGTTTTCACCTTTTATCGAATAGACTCCTGTGGCGTTACTGAACTCCATACTTACCTGGTGGATGAAAAAGCGGATCCATCAGATCGAACTGTTCCTGAAGTATCCGAACGAGGTACAAGGGGAATGGATGAAACGTCTCTTGGAAACCGCACGAGGTACCGAATGGGGCAACCGTTATGACTTCCGTTCCATCCGATCGGAGCGGGAATTCAAGGAGCGGGTACCCATTCAGAACTATGACTCCCTGAAGCCGTTCATCGATCGAACACTTAACGGAGAGCAGAACATCCTTTGGCCGACCGAAATCCGATGGTTCGCCAAATCCTCGGGTACAACCGCCGGCAAAAGCAAATTCATTCCTGTCAGTCAGGAAGCCCTCGAAGAGTGCCATTACAAAGGCGGCAAAGACCTTTTATCCATCTACTGCAACCTGAATCCGGAAACCAAGATCTTCACGGGCAAAGGACTCACCATGGGAGGCAGTCACCATCCCAGTGACCAGGGCATGGTCAATTCCTACGGTGATATCTCTGCCGTACTGATGCAGAATCTGCCGTTCTGGGCGCAACTCATCCGTACACCGGACTTATCCATTGCATTGATGGATAACTGGGAAGAGAAAATCGAAAAGATGGTTGAGGCGACCATTCACGAGAATGTCACTTCGATCAGCGGAGTCCCTACCTGGACCTTAGTACTCGCCAAACGTGCGCTGGAAGTAACAGGTAAGAAGAACTTGTTGGAGATATGGCCAAACCTTGAACTATTCATCCATGGTGCAGTAAGCTTCACCCCTTACCGCGACCGGTTCAGGCAACTGATACCTTCAGATTCCTTCAATTATATCGAAACCTATAATGCCTCGGAGGGATTTTTCGGCATTCAGGACCAGTTGCGAAGCGAGGACATGCTGCTGATGCTGGACTACGGCGTCTATTATGAGTTCATGCCGATGGAGGAATACGGACAGGAATCACCCCGCACCATCGGATTGGATGAAGTCGAACTGAACAGGAATTACGCATTGGTGATCTCAACGAATGCGGGACTTTGGCGTTACTTGATCGGAGATACCATCCGGTTCACCCAGAAATACCCCTTCCGTTTCCGCATCACCGGTCGTACGCGACTCTTCATCAACGCTTTCGGAGAGGAAGTAATTATTGAAAACACCGACACTGCTATCCGGATGGCCTGTGAGCGTACTGACAGCGAGGTACGGGATTATACGGTAGCCCCTGTTTATTTTTCAGGTAAGGAGAACGGAGCGCACGAGTGGCTGATCGAATTCGAGCGTCCACCTGCGGATCTCGCCTATTTCATCGAAGTCCTTGACAATTCCCTCAAATCGCTGAATTCGGATTACGAAGCAAAGCGTTTCAAGGACATGGCGCTCCGCATGCCATTGGTACGGCAACTACCCGACAACACGTTCATGCAATGGCTACGGGTAAAGGGAAAATTGGGCGGACAGCACAAAGTTCCTCGCCTGAGCAACAACCGCCAGTACGTGGAGGAGATACTGAAAGTGGCTGCCGGCTCAGAGGCTACAATCTGAAACAATGCGAACTACCCTGCTACTGGTCTTCCTGACTTTCACCTCTGCCTTCCGGGTGAATGACTTCGAATTGGTTAACAGCATCCCGTTCGGTTCCGCACGTGTTTTTACGAATGATGCGATCGGCAACATATATGTGATAGCGGACAACCAATTGCTTAAGTTCAATGCGGACGGAAAGCCGTTACAGAATTACAGCGACTATCGGTTGGGGGAACTTAGGTCGGTCGACGCTAGCAATGCGATGAAAGTGCTTTTATTCTATCCGGACATGGCCAGACTGGTCATCCTGGGCACGCAATTCGCTCCTCAATCGACGGTGGAATTACGTAATATCGGCATCACACAGCCGACGGTCGCTTGTAACTCCATGAACGGAGGATACTGGGTCTACGACTTACAGGATTTTCAGCTGAAAAAAATAGACCTTAGCCTGCAACCGGTATTTTTCAGCGGCAACCTCATGCAACTGACGGGAAGGAGGGTGACCCCTAATTTCGTGGCTGAATACGACAACCGGGTCTACCTGAATGATCCCGACAGCGGCATACTTGTATTCGACCAATTCGGCACCTATGTCAAAACGATTCCCGTCACGGGGCTGAAAGGGTACCAGATCATCGGTAATGAATTGCTCTGCATTCAAAACAACCGGCTGACCGCCGTCAATCTCAAGCTGTTGGACGAACGGGAAATCGCCCTGCCCGAACACGGCGAATTACGTTCGGTACAAGTCAGTGAAACACGATATTATTTATTAACAAACGATTCGCTGAACATCTATTCCTATTAAATTCGCTTCTTTCAAATTCGCTCGACAAACACACACCATATGCCCGCTAAAACCATTACGCTCCGGAAAAGCACTTCCAAGTCCGGATCTAAACAGGCCCCATCCAAGTCGGCTGCGGTCAAATCAAGTCCTTCAAAAAGCGCGAGCGACAAATACGCGCCGACGAAAAAGCAACTGAATCCGCTGCATATCGCACTGGCAGGCAATATCGGTGCAGGGAAAACCACCCTCACCACGCTGCTGGCCAAAAACCTTAAGTGGGAGCCTCACTTCGAGGATGTGGATGACAACCCGTATCTGAACGATTTCTACGAGGATATGCAGCGTTGGTCTTTCAACCTTCAGATCTACTTCCTCAATTCTCGCTTCGAGCAGGTCGCCAAAATCCGTCAGTCGGGCAAGACCATCGTACAGGACCGCACCATCTATGAAGATGCGCACATCTTCGCTCCCAACTTGCATGCAATGGGATTGATGACGACCCGCGACTTCAATAACTATCAGTCGCTTTTCAATGTGATGTCAAAATTCGTTTCCCCTCCCGATCTGTTGATCTACCTGCGCGCCAGTGTACCCACGTTGGTCAACCAGATCGCAAAACGCGGACGGGACTATGAGAATTCGATTCGTATCGACTACCTCAAGCGCCTGAACGAGCGGTACGAGGCCTGGATCTCCACTTACGAGTTGGGAAAACTGCTCATCATCGATGTGGATGACCTCAACTATGCTGACAACCCTGAGGATCTCGGCAAGGTGATCAACAAAATAAACGGAGAAATAAACGGCCTGTTCTGATTCGGACCTGCCATGAGAAAGAAAAGCCATCCCTCGGGATGGCTTTTCGCATTTACGGTCTCGATGAAACTCAACCGTAGGTTTCCATGAATCGCATCAGTTCCCGGACGCTGCTATCGAAGGCGAGCACATCGAATACCACATAATAGCGGTTCCGGTCGACTGTCCGTGCATATGCGGCTTTGGCCACCTGCATGCGGTTGCTTTCGAATTCGAACAGACCGACCAGTTGAGCGACCTGTCCGGCCGTAAAGAAACGGTCCTGCATCAGGCGGCAGGCGATTTCCACTCGTGTACTTTCGAACGGACGCTGCGAAACAGCACGGCGTATCTCGTCAAACTCGACTTGTGAAACCGGCTCCTGGAAGAAGTCGTCGTAAGCAGGCACCGGTGTCGCGCAATGACCGCCTGAACCATGATGATGGTCGTTCTCATGACAACCGGGTCGACATCCGCGATCGAACCGATCGTCGATGCGCAGAATCCTCAGGCAACCACGGTCAATGAGCGCCGTAACCGCTGCAGCGGAGGGAACCAGTACATCTCCGTCGAAAATAGCACGACCGAAGAAAGGCGTATAACCGTAAGCATGCGAAGAACCGCCCAGCCTGATCACATATATGCGATGATAACCGGGCCGCAGCCGGTCGAAATCAAAATCCCGGCCTGGAGCGGTGAAGGGGCCGTTGTCGATACTCACTGCATACCTTGAATTACCGGCAACAGAGAGCCGAAGCAATGAACTGAAGTGATCGGCACTGGCAATACGCAAGGATCCCATCAGGATCACAAGCGTCAAGAGTAGTTTTGTTTTCATAGGATTTCCTCCCGATGTTTTAGTATACAGGCGGTAATCCAAACGGCGTGCCAAACAGCGCTCCATTACATGAAGCCGGGATGAAATGGGATAAAAAAGCGAAAACCGGAAGGATTTCCGGTTTTCAGTAAAAAGAGCGTATCAATGCTTATGATCGTGCCCGTGTCCCTCGTGGTCGTGCTGATGATCGTGCGGCTTGCTTTCACTTTTGCCTTTGGGCTGAGCAGCAGGCTCTACCGTGTTCTTATCACCACCTTTACCTTTTCCGCTGAACGCATTGCCTTTGGAGCGCTCCTCGGCGTGGCGGATCTTTTCTTCGGAGGGACCTTTTTTCTTTTTCGCAGGCTTAGTCTTGCCGGACGGATCGGAAACCGGCTTTGCAGGTTTGGGTCGGCTTTCCTCTTTCTGTTTAGAGGGGGACTTTACAGGTGCGGACATTTCCTGAGCGAATAAGCCGGAGGATACCAAGAGTACCGCGGCGAGGATGCTGATACGGGTTGTTTTCATATTTATGAATTGGTTTTA
>JBJOMA010000172.1:0-6012 GCA_046052625.1 Bacteroidota bacterium | reverse complement strand
CTTGAAATCCGTAAAGAGTACGGTCACATGATCGTATTTACGGGGAGTTGCCCGTCCCGCTGTCTTCAGCTCTTCGGCGGTGGCGGCCGGAAGAATGTTAAGCAACAAGTCGTCGCTTTTTTTCTTTTCCCGCTCGACATTCTCTTTCTGCTGTACCACCTCGGCTGTGCGTTCCCGGACTTTCTGCTCTAATGCCTTATTGGCTTCCCAAAGTCGTCTTGTACGCCATCGGTTGTAACCTAGTACGATGCCGCCCATTAAGGCGACATAGACGAAATACATGAGCCACGTTCTGTACCAGGGTGGGTGTATGGTGAAAGAATATACCGTTGCCTCGCTCCACGGTCCGCGGTCATAACGACTGCAGACACGGAACACATAATCGCCTTCACGCAGGTTCCCGTAGGACACATCCGTTTTATTAGAAGGCGAACTCCATGTATCCGAGTATCCTTCCAATATGTAACGATACTCTGTAAGTTCACGCAGTCCTGGCACGACTGAAGCGAATGAGATACCGATGGTATTAAGGTGATAAGGAAGCTTCAGTCCAACCGGCACCGGATACCGTCTATCAATTGAGGAAAATGTGACGTCCTTGAAATCCCTGATATTCTCGGCACGGTGTTCGTCGTCCAACCGGTGCCCGAATGTAATGGTCTCCTCGTTGAGGATCTCCTCGATGACACTGGTGGTATCCAATGAATGCCAAGATACAGGAGTCTCATTGAGAACGATAGAACGTAGATGCGGCGGGGTGCCTGTCGGCAGCACCTGTTGTTTATTATTCAGTCGGACGACCCCATATCTATTGTCGGCTGTTCCAGCCCAAACGGCTCCGCCACGATCGATCAACAGCGCGTTCTGGCCGGAAGTCATATCACTGAAAGGGTAGCCGGTTTTTCGGCTATACTCATCATTCACGGTACGATATCCCTTCAAGACAGAGTTGGAAAGGGCTGCGCCGGAAACCTGACGGTGGGTAATAGGTTCTTCGAATTGCAGACGGACCATTCCCTTATTCGTGCCGATCCATAGATGGCCCGAGGTATCTTCGGCTACTCCATATACCGTATTGTCCGGAAGACCGTTGCTCGTGCTGAAATTCAGGATGGACTTTCCGTCATAACGGGCAATACCGCCGCCTTCGGTTCCTATCCAGATGTTTCCGGCACGGTCCTGCAGCAATGCGATGACGATGTTATTGCCGAGGCCGCTTTTCGTATCGAATGTCGTGAATGTCTTTCCGTCAAAGCGGCAGACGCCCTTGCCGACCGTACCGAACCATAATGCACCGGCGCGGTCTTCGAGGGCACAGAGTATGATATCCGATGGAAGTCCCTGGACGGTAGAATATCGCTCTATGATTCCATTGCTCAGCCTGTTGACTCCGCCGCCGGTAGTAGCGAACCATATATCACCGTTACCGGACGGACAGATGGATCGGATCATATTGCTCGACAAGCCTTGCTGAGTCGTATACGTCGTGAACGTTTCACCGTCGAAGGAGGTAACGCCGTCGTGAATACTTCCCATCCAAACTCGGCCGGATTTATCACTTGCCATCGACCAGAACTCATCGGAGGCCAGACCGTCTTGTTTCGTATATCGATACAGCATTCCGTCCTTGAAGGAATAGACTCCGCTTCCGGTAGTCCCCATCCACAAAAATCCATTCCTGTCCTCGCACATCGTATAGATGTTATTGCCTGCCAGTTGTTTTTGCTTTTCAAGTTGCTGATAGGCTTCCCCCTTAAATACGAATACCCCATTCGCTTCTGTGGTGAACCATATATTCCCGCTCCGGTCTTCAACGATCGAAGAGACTGTTGCAGCGGGAAATCCCTGATCAGGACCCAAAAATGAACACGTTTGATTCTTGATTCGTACCAGACCGAGATCCGTTGCAACCCAGATGTTTATTGAATCGCTCTTGTACAACGCCGTTACGGTAGTGAACGGAGGATACTGCAGAGACTTGAATTTTTGGATGCTTGTGCCGTTATACAAATAAAGACCGGAGCGTCTCGTTCCAATCCAGAGCGAGTCCTTCTCACCCATTAGACATGTAAATTGATCATCCGGCAACCCATCGGCCGGACCCAGCAGGACTGCTCTTCCATCCATACAGCGATAGAGACCCTGTTCCGTGCTCATCCATACTGAACCGTCTGCCGTTGCTGCAAGCTGCCGGACGGAGTTGGCATCTAAACCGTTTGCCGCTGAGAGTTTAAAGACGGAATCGTTTCGCAAATAGCAGACACCGCTCTCCACCGTTCCAAGCCAAAGTGATCCCTGACTGTCCTTACACAAAGAGTAGATTCCGTTACTGGGTAACCCGTCATCCGTGGTGACGGCACTGAAATAGCTTCCGTTGAATTTTGCAAGCCCGCCTCCATATGTTGTAAAGAGGACATTTCCGGACGTGTCGGATATCATCTGCCAGATACCGTTATTGGAAAGTCCATTCGCAGTCGTGAACTGTTCGAAGCGATAACCGTCATATCTGACAGCTCCTGAACCGTTGCTACCGAACCAGATATTCCCTTCGCTATCGACCAGCGACGATGTGAAGCCGTTTACCGGAAGTCCGTCCTCAATCGTGTAGTTGATGAAAAGCCGAGTGAATTCAGCGATTTCGGATGCCAACTTCCGAACGGAAAGCTTACGTCGCTCCGGGGCAGGCATCGTATCCAATGCTATCCGTAAAGGTGTTTTAGCTACTGTTATACTGACAGGACAAGCCTTTTCTGAAACTGGGTCTGGGCGCTTTTCCTCACTGTCATTAATACAGGATGTCAGTACAAGTGCCATGGCCACGAATAATCCTGTAAAAAAAAGAGGGTTTTGTTTATGAAACCTGCTGACGTAGGACACGAGCCGTTGCTTAAAGTTAGCCGGGTCCTAAATTAACCATAATCAGGAGCCGAAGGTGAAGGTTTATTAGGATTGATTGAGGCATGAATTCTGATAAAAAAGAATAGAACCCGATTTTATAGACTGACTTGCTTCTTATGATTTGCATCATGCTCATAACAGACCGGTATCAGTTCGGAAAAAAAACAGCGGCGCTATCATGGGGAAGAAATTTATTAAAATGAAAATCGCCCTAAGAATATCGTTTGTTTTTACTGCCTTCCTGATGACCTCCACCACAATTGCGAACGCCCAATTCCGATATGGGGGTATGATCGGTGGAAACATCTCGACGTTTGTCGGTAAAGAGCAGTCATTGTTGGAGGACAGTACGTATAATTACTCCGACAAGTGGGGTGTTCACATCGGTATGAACACGGAAATCGTACTTTCCGATAAGTTCTGTGTCGCCCCGGCTGTGGTCCTTTCCACGAAGGGTACTACTGATGCACATGACAAGGAAATCGGTCTGTCACTTAATTACCTGGAAGTCCCCGTTTTGTTTCAATACCAAGTTCTCAAAGGATTCAGTTTGGCAGCGGGACCGTATGGGGGGTACCTGATCGGAGCTAAAACACACGATCACAACATCGATAAGAAGATCACAAAAGATACCCAACGGTTCGACAGCGGTCTTTACTTCAAAGGAATCTACCGAATGTCGAACGGTTTTGGGTTCCACGCCTACTACAGTAAAGGATTCATCGACGTGCATTACCCGGAAGGATACGATGGCCCGGACCGATTCAATGCTGTCGGGGGCTTTGGAGTATCTTATCTGTTAGTAATGAAATAAAATCCGCAGGACGAATCCGTATTATGGGTGTCTATTAGCGGCGGGCAAGGATATAATTCTGAACAAGTGTTTTTTCCTGCTCGGTCATTTTGGTCTTCGGAAACATCTTTGAAAGTATGTGATTCCATTGTTCCGGTGATTTCCTTGGAGGCGGCGTAAGTCCGTGACACTTGGTACAGTGTTGTTCAAACAACTTGTACCCCTGCTGGAGGGATGCCAGATCGGTTACCGTTCCTTTGGCGGTCACATTTTTCACGTCTGCTTCGACGGGCTGGTACAATTGCGCCGCTGTTCCGCATGCAAACAAAATAAAGGAAAGACTATAGATAATGATCGAATTTTTCATGGGTTTCGTGTGTGTTGATAAATGTAAAGGATTTTTCAGTTGGTTTTTATTTGAGCGATTGGATTTTAACCGCTGTTCGGGTCATTTTAGGTATGTCTTAAAATAAATGCGGACAATTCCTGACCGGAGAGACATCCGTCATAGTCTGTCGTCGTTCGGTTTTATAGCTTGTCACTTCATCCTTCAACCAAAACCATGAATATGATTACTTCTCTTCGGCTTCATTCGATACTGTTCGCTGCACTGCTTGTGTTCAATACTACTTATGGAATCTCTACTAAAGAGGTCGTCGTGTTGGTTAATGACGCCGGTGCCTTGCTGGAGCAAAAAGGTATTGGCGCTTTTGCTGATTTGAAGAAAGAAAACTCGCGATGGAGATCCGGAGAAACCTATGTTTTCATTTTGGACTCGGCCGGAAACATGCTATTGCATGCAGATCCTGAATTGGAAGGGAAAAATCAGCGGATGCTGAAAGACCTGAACGGAAGGCCCGTCATTCAAGGTATCATGGAATCCGCATATGGGTCACCCGATTATGGCGGATGGTACCATTACCAATGGCCGGTTCCAGGTGGCTTGCTGCCCCGGTGGAAGAGCACATATGCTAAAGTGTTCAGAAGCGCGGAAGGAAAGACCTTGATCGTAGGTTGTGGGGTTTATGATGACCGTATGGAAAAGGAATTCGTCCTAGACATGGTCAATCAAGCTGTCCGACTCCTGGAGACCGCCGGTCGTGAAGGTTTTCCGCTGCTGCGGGATGTGACCGGACCGTATATCGCGAAAGACGCCTACATATTCGTCGTTGACACCAACGGAGTGGAACTGGTCAATCCGGGATTCCCTTCACTGGAGGGGCGGAACGTGATGGATGTAAAAGACGTGAACGGAAAATCGCTGATGAAAGAGATGTTCGGGGTGGTTAAAGATAAAGGCGCCGGGTGGGTCGATTACTATTGGCCCAAACCCGGACAAAGTGTTTCGACGCTCAAATCCGCCTATGTGCGAAAGGCAAATATGGGCGACGAATGGGTGATTGTCGGATGCGGCATATACTTGTCGGATGCGCCGGTGATGCGACCGATTGTTCCTCGGCCGACAAACGAAGAACTGATCGTATTAGTGCGAGAAGCGGCCCGGTTGTTGGAGAAGAGCGGAGTTGCCGCTTATCCGGAATTCAGGAAAATGGATACAAAGTGGTTTCATGACGATACCTATTTCTTTGTCTGGTCGCTGGACGGTATCCGTGTTTTTAACGCCGCTAATCCGGCAGGAGAGGGAAAAAAAGTTGATGATTCGAAAGATGTACTTGGTCGCCCTTGGGGGAAAATGTTCCTGGAGGCCGCCAACAGTCCTTCGGGAGAGGGCTGGGTGCACTACCTGCATCCGGAGCCGGGTGATCTGTTTCCCACCTGGAAATCCAGCTTCATAAAACGTGTAAAATTCCCTGACGGAAATGATTACCTCGTCGGATGCGGAATCTACAACATGACATTAGACAAGACCTTCATCGAGGATGTGGTCAACAGAGCGGTTACTGCTATTGAACAGCAAGGAATAGCAGCATTTACTTCGTTGCGCGACAAATCCGGACCCTTCCGTTTTATGGAGACCTATGTATTCGTAGACCGTCCCGATGGCACGGAATTGGTGAATCCCGCACAGCCGAGCCTGGAAGGGAAAAACCTTATCGATCATCTGGATGCCAAAGGCAAACCACTCGTTCGGGAATACATCGGTGCAGCATTGAAAAACGGAAGCGCGTGGGTGGATTACCAGTGGTACCGTCCGGGAAGCAACGAGCCTGCTCCTAAACATACGTTCGTCCATAAAGCACAATACGGTGGACAGGTTTACATTGTCGGGGCGGGCTACTATGATGCAAGGTGATGGGGCTGATCTAATCAGCCGATTACAATTAATAATATGTCCGGACGGACCCGACAATCGCTTTGTT
>JBJOMA010000171.1:0-16091 GCA_046052625.1 Bacteroidota bacterium | reverse complement strand
TCACCAAGCTGGGCTTGCAGTATGCGGTCATACAGCCCGGCAGGTATGCGGTCGACTATTCGACACGGCGATACGGATCCGTATTGTTGGACGCGGTCACCCGTTGATAAATCTGTAAGATGACATTCAATGAACTCGGCTCGCAGAAGCGGGTACAGACGACCCACGTGCTGATTCCTTTGGTTTGCCGTTGTTGGATCGGACTCCGTACTGTACTCGCCTGCGGCCGCTTTATAGAAATATTTTGAAAAGACAACGTAACATCATGTTACTCATACTTGCTTCCGGATCCGGTTGTCAGGTCGAAATCTTGCCGGCGCGCACTGCGGATGACGGATACAGCCGTTTGACTGTTCAGGAACGATCGGCCGTTCTGCCGGTCGCTGAAACCGAACTGGCTGAGGGGCTGGCTGAGGAGGGGTGTATTTCATTAGCGGACTGGCGGTCTTCAGATGTAGTAAAAGAGTTGGAATCGCATCGGTATACATGGTTGCTTTTCGGAGCAGGCTGGTGTCCACATTCTCAACAAGCGCTGCGTCTGATGGCGGCATCGGACACCTTCTTATTGCAAATGAAAGTTCAAACGGTGGCACTATATCGTACCTATGATTACCGTTATCTGAAAAGAAAATGCCGGGAGTACGGTATACGTTTCAAAGTGGGATTCATTTCCAATTCCGAATACGGTAGTCTGGAGGAAGAGAAGCAGCGGCGTTTCCTCGAGGAGTTGACCGGAGCGGCGGAATCCTCATGCGTGCCTTTCAACGTACTGATGGATCATAACGGAAATGTGTTGGCGCGCCATTGCGGACCGGTCAGAGATGTCAGGGAGTTTCTCAGGATGGCGATTCAGGAGGAATATTTTTGAAGTCATAAGAAAGGCCGACCTCCGGTGAAAAGAGAAAGGAGGTATGCGGAATCACCTCGAAAAAGATTTCTTCCGAATCGGAATAAAAGTAGCCGACATTCACACGGTCGGTGATGTGATACGATTTACGTTTATTTAAAAGTCACTGTCCTGAAAGCAGATGGCTTTCCTGCTCGATGGCGTTCGAGCGGAACGCCGAGCCGAATCGGGCGGAGACCACATCCAATCCGACCACGAACCGATCTGGGTTTGGAGTTGCAAAAACTGTATTGCGCCGAAATTCCTTTTTCCTAATACATACTGTAGGTCTTTTGAATGCGCACACCGGCTTTCAGCACCTGAGCATGAATGTGGCCGCTACAATATAGCAACGTACCGAGCCGTACTGTTTTGACAACGATACTGCTCAATTGATATTCACGAAAATTCGTCATCCGTTAATTGAGTAACAACTATTTGGCCGGCTGGAAGATGCAGCCGGTCGAAAAGTAGAAAATTCCCTAATCAGCTTTTATGATAATCGACTTGGTTTGATGGAGGAACAACGGGAAAAGACATCACAAAACGAAATAGAATTGCCGAACTCATTTTCATCGTAAAAACCGATATTCGCATCCGATGAAAACATTCAGCAACGGCCAACTTAAGACGATACCGAAAGGCAGCATCCTATTACGACAAGGAGAGATCTGTAAGTTCGGATGCAAAGTCATACGCGGCTGCCTAAAAAGCTATGTCATCGACCGGTCCGGAAAAGAACACATCATGCAATTCGCACCGGAAGGTTGGCTGATCACAGATATGGACAGCCTGTTAAATCAGACACCTTCCAGCGTGAACATCGAAGCAATCGAGGACACCGAAGTCCATTGGATACAACCTGAAATAAAAGGGTTCTGGGAGAAAGCAACAAAGGAAGAGCTGCTTGAGCACACGAACATGTTGACGCGAAATATCATTGCCTTCGGAAAGCGAACGCGGATGTTGCTCAGCGCGACGGGGGAGGAGCGCTACCTCGACTTCCTGCAGACCTACCCGCTATTGGCACAGCGATTACCGCTGAAGCTCATTGCCGCCTACATCGGCATAACACCGGAATACTTGAGTGAAATTCGCAGGAAGTCGGCAGGCAAGCAGATTTCTTAAACTATCTTAAGCTTTATCAGGAGATCGCGCTGCATTTTTAACCCATCACTTCAAACAAACCATCATGACGGCTAAAACAAAAAACATCATTACGTGGGTGCTATCGGGCTTACTTGCATTCGCATTTTTAAGTTCAGGAATCACCAAGTTGCTGGGCGCGGAAATGCAGCTCAAAAACCTGGAAAGTTGGGGTTATCCCCTCTGGTTGCGGTATCCAATCGGTCTGAGTGAATTAGCATTCGCTGCGGGACTGCTGACATCGACGTACCGCAAATGGGCGGTCTACGGAATTTTTGGATTCGTGGTGGTCGCCATCTATACACACTTGCAGGCAACCCCGCCACAAACCACTATGCTTGGCGGCCCCATCGTATTCCTGCTTCTTAATGCCGCGTTGTATTTCGTTTCAAAAGGAGGAACGAAAACCGCTTAAGACGGCGCATCGTTCATATTGTGCAATAAAGCCAGCTACGCAGGATTTATTTCCTGCCTAGCTGGCTTTAAAATATCAGCACATTGGAAATCAAGGGCTAGTTGTCGGTACTATTGCGAACGATTACAGCAGATGATGTGAGTGTTTAAGAAAAAATAGAAGGTTGCATTGACGGTCAGCCGGCATCCAAACGCAACGACTTGCAAACGTTGCAACGGATGATCCTGCAATTGATACCTGTCGGCGCATTATGGTTCCTCGACGGTAAAAACAGTGAAGGAAAGATTGTAGCGAATCCCAATATTGGATATGGAATTCAAACCTTGAAGTACGCTGACGGTAAAACCAAAGAGTTTTATCAAATCGGCATCAGCGCAAACAATACCGGAATTGCCGTCTACAACATCGGCCTCGAGGACACTTCCTATCTGGCCAGGACTTATGGTGAGAAAATCGGGAAAGCGAAAGTGACCGGATATTGTATCCGGTTCAGCAAACTGGCAGACATTGATAGCAAGTTCCTTGAAGCAGCCATTCAAGACGCGAGGAGTAACCATCGTCGGTAGCCGGTAGCCCGACATGCCTGACTCCGAAATGCAGGCTCTCAATCCTCCTTCGATATGCTCCGGTGGATACGCACGCTACCTGACTCCGCTGTAATACAGCCAACCTGCTTCCGCAATTACGCGTGCACAATTACAAGATCCTCGGCCTCCACGAGGCAACCTTCGGAAAGTATGATCCGGTCGATGGTCATGTCTTTGGTTGCAGTAATCGTAGTCTCCATTTTCATGGCTTCGATCATGAAAAGCGGGGTGTTCTTTTTCACCTTCTCTCCGTTTTTAACGAAAACCTTGGAGAGACGTCCCTGAAGAGGTGCTCCGATCTGGTGTTCACCTTTCGCTTTTTCATGGGCCGCTTTTTTCACTTTCGCCTTGCGGTCCGCGACTTCCACAGATCTTGTTTGGCCGTTCAACCGGAAGAAGACCGTCCGTCTACCCTCATCATCCGGCTGGTCTGATACGTACAGCAGACGGATGATAAGCGTCTGACCGGTACCAAGATCCACCAGGACCTCTTCATTATTCTTGAGTCCGTAGAAGAATGTCGGGGTAGGCAGGTTGCTGACATCGCCGAATTGCTGTCGGAATCTGTAGTATTCCTCGTACACCTTCGGATAGAACTTCCAGGACAGGAAATCAAGAAATCCCTGGTAATGGTCGAACTGTTGTTGAAACGCGCTGAACTCCTCCTCGAAATCCACCGGTTTAAGATGCGCATTGGGCAGATCGGTGTAAGGCTGCTCTCCCTTCAGGACCATTTTCTGCAGTTCCCCGGGCCAGCCACCATGCGGTTGACCGAGGTCACCGCGCAGCATGCTCTTGACGGATTCAGGAAAGGAAAGCGTGTCACCGCGCGAAAGTATGTCCTGCTTGGTGAGATTTCCGGTAACCATGAACATGGCCAGGTCTCCGACCACTTTGGACGATGGTGTCACTTTCACGATATCCCCGAATAGATCATTCACATCCTCATAGGCCTTTTTGATATCTTCCATCCGTTCACCCAAACCGAGCGACAGGGCCTGCGGTTTCAGATTCGAGTACTGTCCGCCCGGAATCTCATGGCGGTATACTTCCGCGGTACTGGACATCAGTCCGGATTCGAACGGATAATAGTACTCACGGACATTCTCCCAATAATTTGAAAACGCGTTCAGCGATTCGACATCGGTCTTCACTTCGTACGGTGTGTTCTTCAATGCTTCCGCCATCACATTGAAATTCGGTTGTGAAGTCAGCCCGGACAGGGATGCCAACGCCACGTCAACCACATCCACTCCCGCCTCAATAGCCTTCAGGTAAGTGGCGGATTGGATGCCGGACGTGTCGTGTGTATGCAGGTGGATCGGCAGGCTGACCGCTTTTTTCAGCTCACGGATAAGGCGTTCAGCGGCATACGGTTTCAACAAACCGGCCATATCCTTGATGCAGAGGATGTGCGCACCCTCATCTTCTAGCCTGCGGGCCAGATCGAGGTAGTAATCGATGGAGTATTTCTGTCGTTTGGGATCGAATATGTCGCCGGTGTAACAGAAACAAGCCTCTGCGATCCCATGGGTGCGTTCCCGGACAGCACGTATGCTGACCTTCATGCTGGGAATCCAGTTGAGGGAATCGAAAATACGGAAGACGTCGACGCCGTTCTCCCAGCTCTTCTCGATGAATTTCACTACGAGATTATCCGGATACGAAGTATAGCCGACCGCGTTCGAACCGCGGATCAGCATCTGTAACATCACGTTCGGAATGGCTGAGCGTAACAGCTGAAGTCGTTTCCACGGATCCTCGTGCAGAAAGCGGAGTGCGACGTCAAACGTGGCTCCGCCCCATACTTCCATGGAAAACAATTCAGGGTGATGGTGCGCAAAACTCTCCGCCACCTTCAGCATGTCCGTGGTGCGAAGACGTGTCGCCAGCAATGACTGATGTGCATCCCGCATGGTCGTGTCCGTGAACAGTACGGACTTCTGCTCTTTCAGCCATGCTGCCAGCCGCTCAGGGCCGGCATCGTCCAGCAGCTGCTTGGTACCTTCCGGCGGACGACGTGTGCGGTCGTAGGCCGGCACCTTAGGCGTTAGGAATACTTTACGGTCGTCCTTATGTAACACCTCCGGATGACCGTTCACCATGATGTCGGCGACGTAATTCAGCAGCTTCGTGCCTCGGTCCAACCGAGGTTTTACTTCGAACAGATCCGGCTGCTTTTCGATGAAACGGACGGTGCAGGATCCCGCCTGGAACACCGGATGACTGATGACGTTGCGGAGGAATTCGATGTTTGTTTTAACGCCGCGGATGCGGAACTCCGATAAGGCTCGGTTCAGTCGACTGGCGGTTCCCTTCATGGTACGTCCCTTGGCGGTGATCTTCACGAGCATCGAGTCGAAGAAAGGGGAGACCTTCACTCCCTGGTAAGAACTTCCTTCATCCAGTCGGATTCCGTATCCTCCGGCATGCCGGTAGGCGATGATGGTGCCGTAGTCCGGCTTGAAATCGTTCTGCGGGTCTTCTGTGGTTATTCGGCATTGGATGGCGAAACCGCTGCACTGGATCGACTCCTGTCCCTGGATGTCGATCGCTTTCGAGTCAAGCGGTTCTCCGTCGGCGATCAGGATCTGACTGCGCACGAGGTCGATGCGTGTCACTTCTTCCGTGACGGTATGCTCGACTTGAATGCGCGGATTCACTTCGATGAAGTAGATGTTCTCTTCGCCGTCCACGAGGAACTCCACGGTGCCTGCATTGTTGTAGCCGACGTGACGAGCTATACGGAGCGCGTAATCATACAGTCCGGCTTTTGTTTCAGGACGAAGGCGCGGCGCCGGTGCCACTTCCACTACTTTCTGGAAGCGTCGTTGTACGCTGCAATCCCGCTCGAACAGGTGTACGATATTTCCGTGTCGGTCGCCCAGTATCTGCACTTCTATGTGCTTCGGGTCATCGACGTATTTTTCCAGGAAGATCGTATCGTCTCCGAAGGCGTTGCCGGCTTCCCGTCGCGCTTCGTTGAACGCGTTTTCCAATTCCTCGGATTTGCGTATGACGCGCATACCGCGCCCGCCGCCTCCGGCACTCGCTTTGAAGATGACCGGATACCCGATCCGATCGGCTTCCTGCAGGGCCGTTACGGAATCCGTCAATCGCGACTTGTTGTCCTCGATCACCGGTACTCCGCAGGCACGCGCAACTGCTTTCGAGCGCACTTTATCACCCAACTGGTCCATCACTTCCGGATCGGGACCGACGAATATGATACCTTCCTCCCGGCAGCGTTTTGCAAACCGGACATTTTCGGAAAGGAAGCCGTAACCGGGGTGGATCGCATTGATACGGTTGGATTTGGCTACCCGTATGATCTCTTCGATATCCAGATAAGGCTTCAACGGATCACTGTCGTTACCGATCTGGTAGGCTTCGTCCGCCTTGAACCGGTGCAGCGAATAACGGTCTTCGTAGGTGAATACGGCGATGGTGCGGATACCAAGTTCAGCGGCGGCACGTAGCACACGGATGGCGATCTCGCCCCGGTTGGCGACTAGAATTCGTTTTATGGTGTTCATTGCAGGAAAAATTATACCGCTATCCTATACGCTTTAGCGGTAGGATATGTTACCCTGCGTTCACATTGCAACGGTTCCCGGCTTCAGCTGTCGCAGTGCCGCCGTGACCGAATCTACGGGCAATGAACAAGTACCGAATTGGCAACAGTGAATCTGGCTTTTCCCCTCTACAAAACGGTTTTTACAGAGCGGAATTTCGGATGTTCCTTCTGCCGTTCCCGCCAGCAGTATGTCCGGCAGATACTCCCGGTTCAGTTCGCCGAGGAATTGGGGTGTGTAAGGTCCGGTCAGGACGACTTCGTGGTAGGGCAAGGTCTGCCAGAGGAGCAGTCGTGCCCAGTTGGAATATGCTGATCCGTATCTTGTCAGTTCGGGTAGGACAGTCTGCAACATCTTTGCAGCGAGCTCCCGTAATTCCGGGTCGCTGTAATAGTGAGCCAACCGGAAAAAAAGTTTTGCAGCGACGGAGTTTGAAGCAGGAAGGACATTGTCGTGCACTTCCCTTTTTCGCGCCACCAGTTCCGGACCGTCATCTGCCGTGAACCAGAGCAGGGAGGTGTCAGGATCGAGGTACTCTTTACGCATCAGGTTCGCGATCGACATGGCTCGGTGCAGGAAGGATTCATCCAGCGTGCACTCGTAAAGCACGGTCAGCGCTTCACCGTAATTGGCCAGGTCTTCCAGGAAAAGCGGTGCATCCGGTTTCGGCTTCTTACCGGGAGAGATGCAATGGACGTACCGGCCGTCTTCGCGACGGAACAGCTGCTCGATCGAGGCTGCCGCTGTAGTCGCCGATTGGAGATAGTCTTTGTTTCCAAATGCCATGAAAGCGTGACAGTAACCGGAAATCATCAATGCGTTCCATGAGAGCAGCAGCTTATCGTCCAATCCCGGACGGATCCGTTGTTCCCGAATCTTCAGCAATACGGCTTTGCAAGACGTGATGATTTCAAGGACCTTGTCCGGATCGAGAGAGAAACGTCGAGCGATTTCGCTGAGCGGTTCCGAGCGTAAAGGTATGTAGCGGCCATGCTCCCAATGACCACGGTCGTCGAAGCTGAAATACCATTCCGCGAGATGTCGTACATCGAAGTTTCCGTATTCGGGCCAGGTCACTGCGGCAAGTTCTTCGCGCGTCCAGGTGTAGTACTTGCCTTCAACGCCTTCGGAATCGGCATCCAGTGCCGAGTAGCAAAGGCCGGAAGCATCTGTCAATTCGCGCCGGATGAATCCGATCGTTTCGGAAACGACTTCGCGGTACACCGGATCCGGCGACCATCTCCACGCATTGCTGTAGAGGGAGAGGAGTTGCGCATTGTCATACAGCATTTTCTCGAAATGCGGTACTTTCCAGACCGAGTCGACGGAGTAGCGGGCGAAGCCGCCGCCTACGTGATCGTAGATGCCGCCCCCGGCCATTTTTTCCAGCGTAGTGCGAACGTGCTCCAACACGTGTTCGTCCCGGCGGATGAATCCGTAGTGCAGGAGGAATTCGTAGTTGTTGGGCAGCGGGAATTTAGGAGCCCGGTTCGGTCCGCCGTCGACGGTGTCGAACAGCTTGGACCAGTTGCCGACCAGTTCATCTGCTGTACTTGCAGTGAATTGCGGATCGGAGACGGACCCGTGAAACGATTCCATCCTGCGGATACCGTCGGTCAGCTCCGTCGCATAGCGGTCGGCACGTTCAGGTTCTTCTTTGAAAAAGGTATCCAGCTTAGACAACAGGTCATTCCACACCGGATTCGGAAAATAGGTGCCCCCATAGATCGGTCGACCGTCCGGCAGTGTGAAACAGTTCAAGGGCCAACCGCCACCGCCGGTCATCAGTTGTACTGCCGACATGTAAAGCTGGTCTACGTCGGGCCGTTCTTCGCGGTCCACCTTGATACAGACGAATCGCTCATTCATGATGCGGGCGGTCGCTTCGTTCTCGAAGCTCTCGCGTTCCATCACATGACACCAATGACAGGCGGAGTATCCTATGGAGACAAGTACGAGCTTGTTCTCGGACCGTGCTTTCTCCCAGGCTGCGTCACACCACGGAAACCAGTCGACCGGATTGTGCGCGTGTTGACGGAGGTATAGACTGTTTTCCTGAAGTAATCGGTTGGACATGCGGACCGGTCACGGATTCCGGTCCTGCAAGGTACACGGAAGTCCGTTCAAACGGACCCGGCCTCCGTCACAATTTGATACGTACCGTCAGGCCGAAGTCGATCCATTCCGGACCCGGATTCATGAAATTATAAAAAGGATCGGCCTGGATTCCGAGCGTCATCGGAAAGCGCTCGGAGTCGAATTCCAACTGGAAGGTGGCGCCCAGTCCGGCAGTCATGGTCTTTTCATTGTAGTAGTCTGCGCCACCATCGATGATATCGTAATACTGCCGGTGGAAGTAACCGGCATGCGCTCCGCCGCCGATGATGAAGTCGATCGGAATGTGGAGTTTGGCGTTGATGATCGGCAACTGCTTGACCGCATAGACCCGTCCGGTGTATCCGTTTCTGCCTTCTTTCGTCCAGGCGGCGAGCGCCTCCATACCGAAGTTCGCATTGGTGTTGAAGAAGTGCTTGACGACCAGTCCGTGGGCGAATTTACCTACTCGTCCACCGATGCTGGTAGTGTACTCTGCGGAAGCCGGGGCCGATAGAAGCAGGATTCCTGCGAAAAAGAGGTAAATAAATGTGTGTTTCATCGATTTGAGGGCTTTACAGCCGATAAGCTAGCTCCGATTCACCCTCACAGGCTATAAAAATCCCGTCCGTCCTTACATTTTACCTACCGGTCATTCGAAACGCTATTATTTGGCGGATTTGAAGTGATTCCGTATATTTGCATCCCTTGTTTCGTAAAGAATAGTCTAACTAATTAATAATCAATAAGATGTACGCGATCGTAAATATCGCCGGACAACAGTTCAAGGTCCAGAAAGACATGCGTGTGATTGTTCACCGCTTGGGCGACGAAGTCGGCAAGTCCGTTGAGTTCAAAGATGTATTGTTGGTCGATGACAATGGCAAAGTGAAAGTCGGTGCTCCGATGCTGAAAGGTGCGAGCGTTTCCGGTAAGATCCTTTCGCACGTTCGTGGCGATAAAGTGATTGTTTTCAAGAAGAAGCGCCGCAAGGGCTATCAGAAGCAGAACGGTCACCGCCAGGATTTGACGGTTGTTCAGATCGATTCCATCAAGGCTTGATTTCCTAACTCAGTAAACAGATAATAAAATGGCACATAAAAAAGGCGTCGGTAGTTCCAAGAACGGACGTGAATCCCACAGTAAGCGTCTTGGCATTAAAGTATTCGGCGGACAAAGCGTAATCGCCGGAAACATCATCGTTCGTCAGCGCGGCACGTTGCACATGCCCGGTGAGAACGTAGGTATCGGTAAAGACCATACGCTATTCGCATTGATACCCGGAACCGTCGTATTCAAGAAGAAGGCGAACGCTAAAAGTTACGTGTCTGTCATGCCGTTGAGCAACGAGGCACAAGCTTAATTATACAGTTCATCGACTGAAGAGCGCCGGCGTAACAGCCGGCGTTTTTTTTGTGACTTACCGGCTAATCGGCCTGCTGCGGGAGCTGCTGATTGGATCGGGCTGGTACCTGTCAGCGAAGGCGAGGTGATTGCGTTGTCAAACCGTCAATCGCGGATTGCAGCATTTAAGAAATGGTTAAACGGAATCAGCAACTCCGCCTTTTTTACGGCCTGCTCCGGGAAGTCGTCCGAGGTCACCGTTTTATCGTCCATCGGACACCAACAGATGAAACTCGTCAGTCGTAACAGTTCGATATCCGGATGGTCTTTCGTGTAGTTCTTCGGGGTAGTTTTGAGCGCGTGTTCAGGGTCCATGCCGCCGAAGGTTTCCTTGAATTTCTTTCCGTTCAATATCTTCTTCAGATCCTTCCCGTTGTAGTCGATTTCCTGACGGATTTTACGTAGCTCTTCCGCTTCGGGCATCCATTTGCCACCGGCGAGAAAGGTGCCTCCCGGCTCGATGTGGAGGTAATATCCCGCCGCATCGGATTTCTTTCCGCCCGGGCTGATGTAAGCGCCCATGCTTGTCTTGTAGGGCGATTTGTTCTTGCTGAAGCGGACGTCCCGGTAGATCCGGAACACACACTCCTTCGCCTTCAGTCCGCCGATGGATGGCTCCTTCTTCGACAATCCGGCAATGAACCGGTCAACCGTATGCGTCACATCGGCACGCGATGATTCGTACCGGTCGCGGTTCTTTTCAAACCATTCCCGGTTGTTGTTCTTCTTCAGGCTTTTCAAGAAGGCGAGGGTGGAGGGGTGCATAGGGGTGGTGGTTAATTACAAGTTAGGAGTTCCAGGTTCCAAGTTCCATGAGCTCAGTAGGTAACATACGGAAATTAGGACGTGCTCCTTGTAACATGCCACTTGGAACTTGTCACGGTATTGGAACACTTTGCCTTCATTTTCGTATTTAGTCTAACTTTTATAAGCCGCGATTTGTTCTCAAAATCGTATTTTTGATTGGAAATCAGTAATCTATGCTGCAATTAGCCGTATTACGCGAGCGTCCGGAGCACGTGGTGCAACGATTGGCGGTCAAGAACCTTGACGCAAAACCGTTGGTCGACCAGATCCTTTCCATAGACGAAGAGCGCCGTAAAGTACAAGTCGAGCTGGATCAGTTGCTCAACCAGCAGAACACTATCGCCAAGCAGGTAGGGGAGTTGTACAAGTCCGGCAAGAAGGCCGAAGGGGATGACCTGAAGAACAAGAGCTCTGCGCTGAAGCAGACCGTTCAGGAGCTTTCGGAAAGACTCACGGCGTTGGAAGAGGCGATGAACGTCGAACTCGTCAAGTTGCCCAACATGCCTTCCGAGCGCGTACCCAAGGGCCGCACGCCGGATGATAATGAAGTAGTGCATCAGGAAGGAGCATTGCCTTCGTTGGACGCTGCCGCCAAACCGCATTGGGAGATCGCTGCGCAGTACGATATCATCGATTTCGAACTCGGAGTCAAACTTACCGGCGCCGGATTCCCAGTCTACAAAGGCAAGGGTGCCAAACTGCAGCGCGCCTTGATCAATTACTTCCTCGACCGTGCCGGCGGCGCCGGTTACGGTGAAGTGCAGCCTCCGATCCTGGTGAACAAGGATTCCGGGTACGGAACAGGACAATTACCGGACAAGGACGCACAGATGTACCACGTACAGCTCGATGAGTACTATCTGATTCCCACGGCGGAAGTGCCCGTCACGAACATTTTCCGCGATGTCATCCTCAAGACGGAGGAGCTTCCGGTCAAGCTGTGCGCATATACGCCCTGTTTCCGTCGGGAAGCGGGCAGTTACGGCAAAGACGTGCGTGGCCTCAACCGGCTGCACCAGTTCGACAAAGTCGAAATCGTACAGGTGCAGCATCCGGACAAATCCTACGACACCCTGGACGAAATGGTAGAGCATGTCGCCGGGTTGCTACGGTCCCTGCAGTTGCCTTTTCGGATCCTTCGCCTGTGCGGAGGAGACATGAGTTTCGCTTCCGCCCTGACATATGATTTCGAAGTGTATTCCGCCGCCCAGAAGAAGTGGCTGGAGGTGAGTTCTGTCTCCAACTTCGAAACCTTCCAGTCGAACCGGATGAAACTGCGTTTCCGCTCCGGTACTGACAAACCGGTCCTGGCACATACCCTGAACGGCAGCGCTCTTGC
The DNA here is from genome assembly GCA_046052625.1 of Bacteroidota bacterium. GTDB lineage: Bacteria > Bacteroidota > Bacteroidia > AKYH767-A > 2013-40CM-41-45 > Pollutiaquabacter. The sequence goes on along the minus strand of JBJOMA010000171.1, from coordinate 3,838 downwards.
GTTACCGCGGATCGTTGCGGCTCTGCTGGAAAATAACCAGACCCCGGACGGCGTTATGCTGCCGGAGGTACTCCGTCCTTACACCGGTTTCGACAAGATCGCTTGAAGCGCCTGAATGTCATTATTCCACTGAACATACCCTGCCGGTTTTACGGGTGGCTATCGGTGCGCATACTTCCGGTGCTGTTTTGTCTGGCTGTCCTTCCTGCGAATGCACAGGTTTCAAATGACCGGCTGGTCGCTGACCAGTACTTCAATGGCGGGGAATTCGAAAAGGCAGCGGAGGTCTACGACCGATTGATGGATCGCGATCCTTTCGGAGTTTATCCTAATTATTTCAAGTGCCTGATTTCTTTGAAGCGTTTCGATGATGCAGAGAAACTTGCACGTAAGACCGGCAAGCGTCTCCCTGAAACGCTCTCCTACCAGGCCGACATCGCCTACACGTACGAGTTGCGTGGCGAACGGGACAAGGCGGAACAGCTTTTTACAAAGACCTTGAAATCCATGAAGCCGGATCAGGGTCAGATCCTGCTATTCGCCAATGCATACATGCAGCGGCAGGATTGGGTCCATGCGCTGCGTATCTACGAAGAGGGTCGTAAGATGATGAGGGGAATCTATGGTTTCTATTATGAGACGGCCGAGCTCTATTTCCAGAAAGGCGATTCGCAGAAAATGATCGACGAGTACCTGGATGCGGTAGCGGATAATCCGATGAACCAGCAGAACGTTCTGAACATCCTGCAGGCCCGTATCGGCTACGATCCGGAAAGCGGACGCGGTGAAATCCTTCGGACGTCCCTGCTGCGGCGTATCCAGCGGGAGCCTTCCCTGACGGCTTATCCGGAAATGCTCATCTGGCTGTTCATTCAGCAGAAGGATTTCGAATCGGCCGCCATCCAGGCGAAGGCCCTGGACAAGCGCCTCAAGGAGGACGGATCTCGGTTGATGGACATCGGTTCTATGGCCGTGGCCAACCTGCAGTACGATGTGGCCATCGACTGCTACCAATATGTGATCGCCAAAGGCCAGGAAGTCCCCAATTACATATCGGCTCGGATGGAGCTGCTGAATGTCTATAACAGGAAGTTGACTTCCGGTAACGGCTATACGCGGGAAGAACTTAAAACCCTGGAAAAGGATTTTCTGGTGGCGCTGGATGAGCTCGGCCGTAGTGCCCGTACCGTCGGACTTCTCCGTGGTCTGGCGCACCTTCGGGCCTTCTATCTGGATATTCCGGATACCGCCATCAGCGACCTGGATGAGGCCTTGGAACTGCCCGGACTCTCCCGTCAGCAACAGGCCGACTGCAAACTGGAGCTGGGTGATATCCTGCTGTTCACCGGCAATGTCTGGGATTCCGATTTGCTGTATGCGCAGGTGGACAAAGATTTCCGGAACGATCCGCTGGGTCAGGAAGCCAAGTTCCGCAGCGCACGGCTGGATTATTTCCGTGGAGATTTCCTGTGGGCGCAGGCGCAGCTCGACGTGCTCAAATCCGCTACCAGCCAATTGATCGCAAATGATGCATTGGCACTGGCGCTTCTTATCTCCGATAACATCGGATTGGACTCTACCACCGATGCCCTGATGTTGTACGCACAAGCCGATCTGTTGATCTACCGCAACAAGAATCAGGAAGCGGTAGGTTTGCTTGACTCCTTATTAGTCACTTATCCCGACCATTCCCTGAAAGACGAAGCCTGGTACCGGTTGGCCGGTATCCGTGAGAACCAGCGACAATTTCCGGTGGCGGATTCGCTGTACGGGTTGGTCGCTGCCATGGGAGAAGAGAGTGTGATGGCTGATGATGCCCAGTTCAGGCGGGCACAATTGCAGGAGACGTTCTTCAAGGATCCTGCAAAAGCCATGGAATATTATCAGGACCTACTGACCCGTTTCCCGGGAAGCCTATATACCGTTGAAGCACGGAAGCGTTTCCGCTCTCTTCGCGGCGACCTCTTGAACTAATCCATATCAGATGATCATTTACAATGTCACGGTCAACATCGATGATGATGTGCACGATGATTGGCTGAAATGGATGAAGGAGACCCATATCCCGGACGTGCTCCGCACCGGAATGTTTTTGGAAAACCGCATCATGAAAGTGCTGGTCGAGGAGGAGACCGGAGGAACGACCTATGCCATCCAGTATGCCTGCGAGAGCATGGAAGTTTTCAGGAGATACGAATCGGAATTCGCTCCGGGGTTGCGTGCCGATGCGGACAAGCTCTTCGGTGGAAAGTTCGTCGCGTTCCGTACCTTGCTCGAAACCGTCTGATTTTTTCATGCAGCATTCCGTACGCGCCAAAAAGCACCTCGGGCAGCACTTCCTTAACGATCTGGATGCGGCGGCGGCCATCGTCGATGCGCTGACTTTTCATAACGGTTATGTCGATGTGCTGGAAATAGGTCCCGGTACCGGTGTGCTGAGTGATTTATTGTTCCGCAGGAAGGAATTCCGTGTCACACTGTTGGATGTCGATAAGGAATCCATAAATTATCTGCACAAGACCTATCCGGATCACCGGGAAAGAATTCTATACGGAGACTTCCTGACAGTCGATCTGAATGCCCTGTTTCCGGGCGAGTTCGCTGTGATCGGTAATTTCCCCTACAATATCTCCACCCAGATCCTTTTCCGAGTACTTGAATTCAGAGAGCGTGTTCCCGAAGTGGTGGGAATGTTCCAGAAGGAAGTCGCTGAGCGCATCGCCTCACGTCCGGGTAACCGGGATTACGGTATTCTGAGTGTCTTCATGCAGGCTTATTATTCGACGGACCTGTTATTCACTCTTCCTGAAAATGCCTTTACGCCACCCCCCAGGGTGAAATCGGCCGTCATCCGATTCATACGCAAAGAAGGATTCGAATTAGGCTGCGATCAAACCGCTTTCTTCAGGACCGTCAAGGCGGCTTTCAATCAGCGGAGGAAGACACTACGGAACGCGCTTTCCGTCCTCTTGCCTAAGGAACGGATGGAAGGACTTCCGTATCTTGACCTCCGTGCCGAGAGATTAGACTGGGAGCAGTTCGTAGAGCTGACCAATGCCATCGCACGGCAGCATACCTGAACGACCATGCGCATCTGCTTTATCGATACGGTCCATCCGGTCCTGTGGGATCTGCTTACCGCAGACGGACATGAATGCGTCGATTGCACGACCGTTTCCAAGGAGGACTTAATGGCCGACATGCAAGGAGTCCAAGGGATTGTAATCCGGAGCCGGTTCCTGATTGATAGGGCTTTTCTGGATGCTGCACGGGATCTTAAATTCATCGCACGCTCCGGAGCGGGTATGGAGAACATTGATACGGTGTATGCAGCTTCCCTGGGGGTCAATTGCATCAATTCGCCCGAGGGAAACCGGGATGCCGTCGCAGAGCATGTCCTCGGAATGTTGCTGATGCTTCTTAACCGCTTGCATACAGCCGACCGTGAGGTAAGGGCAGGGGCGTGGAACCGTGAGAAGAATCGGGGTGTCGAATTGCAGGGAAAAACTTTTGGAATTATCGGTTATGGTCGGATGGGGTCTGCTGTCGCACGGCGGTTGTCGGGTTTCGGCTGTGAGGTCATCGCCTTTGACAAATACTTGGAAGAGTTTCCTGATGCGAATGCCCGTAAGGTCGCTCTAGATGAGTTTTACAGAAAGGCGGATATCGTCAGTCTTCATGTGCCGCTGACCGAAGAGACGAACTATATGGCCGATGCCGCGTTTTTCAGAAACTTCGCGAAACCGGTCTATATTCTGAATACGGCAAGAGGACGGTGTCTGCGTCTGGCCGATCTGGCAGGCGCATTGGAATCGGGACACGTTTTGGGCGCCTGTCT